>JAGQRL010000088.1 GCA_020425485.1 Rhodospirillaceae bacterium | reverse complement strand
CGTTCCAGCATCACCCCCATGAAGACGAACAGGGGTACGGCCACCAGCACCTCGTTGACCATCACGCCGAAATAGCGCGACGCCAGCGCGCCGAAGAGATTGAACTGGAAGACATCGAGCAGCATGCCGATGCCGGCGAACATCACCGCCGTGCCGGCCAGCGAGAAGGCGACCGGAAAGCCCAGCAACAGCACGAAGCAGGCGCCGAGGAACATCAGGAGGCTGAGGATTTCACCGAGACCGGCTGCCGACACGTGCCTACTCCTCCCCGTTCGCGCTCGCGGTGGCCGCGTCTACGAATGGCTGGTACTTCAACAAGATCAGGTAGGAACGCGCCGCCAGGCTCAGCCCCTGGAGCAGCACCAGCACGCAGAACACCAGGATCACGGATTTCAGCAGGAACAGGCCGGGCAGGCCGCCGGCCTCGCGGGAAACCTCCAGGCGATCCCAGCTATCCCACACATAGGGCGTGGCCACCTGGGCGAGGATCACCAGGATCGGCAGCAGCAGCAGCATCACCCCGAACAGGTCCACCCACGCCTTGTAGCGGATCGATGCCGGCCGGTAGATCACGTCCACCCGCACATGGGCATCGTGCAACAGGGCGTAGCCGGCACCGACCATGAAGACGATGCCGTGCATCCAGACATAGCTTTCCTGGATGAACACCTGGCCGTAGTTGAACACGTAGCGCATCACCACGACCGCCAGCGTGGTCAGCACCATGGCGATGCAGACCCAGGAGACCATGCGGCCCACCCAGTCGTTCAGCGCATCGACCACCCGCACGAAAGGCGGCAGCACGCGCGGCACCACCGCACCGAACGCGATCGCCGGAACCAGGATACACAGCAGCAGAATGCCGGCATCGTCGCGCACCGTCGCTAGGATTGACGCCAGCGTGCCGGCCAGCAGACCGCCGGCCTCACCGTCCATAACGTTTCCCCCTGTCTGGGATGGTCTTCTGGTTCTTAGGTCTGTGCACGTCGCTGGGCCGCCGGCGGCGTGCGGCCACCCTCAACCCAGCCATGCGCATTAGCCGAAGACTGGCAGCTTATCCAGGGAATTACGAGCCTTGCGGCAACTTCATCTTCCGAAGACGGCTGCATTGGGTCTAGGGTCGACGACGCTCACCCCGCAGCACCCGGTGTTTTGGCCGACCGCTTTCCGGGGTCGGCCCCATGGCCGCACGCAGATGCACACCCGGACCCGACCGACCGATATGCCGTTCTTCCTGCGCGCCATCGACGCCATCGTCTCCGTTATCGGCAACGGAGTCGCCTGGCTGCTGGTGCCCATGGTGATCGGCCAGTTCGCCCTGGTGCTGCTGCGCTACGTCTTCGGCATCGGCACGATCATGGGCCAGGAAGCGGTGATCTTCGGCCACGGCACCATCTTCATGGTGATCGCCGGCCTCGTCATGCAGCGCGACGAGCACGTGCGGGTGGACATCTGGTACACCCGGCTGGGCCAGCGCGGCCGTGCCAAGGTGGATACCTTCGGGCTGGCGGTGTTCGTGCTGCCCCTGTGTGCGCTCATCCTGATCGTCGGCTGGCCCTATGTGGCGTCGTCCTGGGCGATCCTGGAAGGCTCGCGGGAGACGTCCGGGCTGCCGCTGGTGTTCGTCCACAAGACCATGGTTCTGGTGTTTGCCGCACTGCTGGCGCTGCAGGCCCTGGCGGAACTCATACGCAAGCTGTCGGTCCTCCTGGGCTTCGCAGAAGAACGCTGACGGGCACCCATGTATCTCGACCTCGTCATGCTGGTGGCCACTTTCGGCCTGATCTGCCTGGGATTCCCGGTGGCCTTCACCCTGGGCGGCGCGGCCCTGGCGTTCGCCCTGCTGGGCGGGGTGACCGGCGACTTCAACATGCGCTTCCTGGACTTCCTGCCGTCGCGCCTCTACGGGCTGATGGTCCGCGACGTGCTGGTGGCGGTGCCGCTGTTCGTCTTCATGGGCGTCATGCTGGAGCGCTCGCGCATCGCCGAAGACCTGCTGGTCGGCCTCGGCCGGCTGTTCCGCAGCGCACCGGGCGGGCTGTCCATCTCCGTCACCATCGTCGGCGCCCTGCTGGCGGCCTCCACCGGCATCGTCGGCGCCACCGTGGTGACGATGGGGCTGCTCTCCCTGCCCTCGATGCTGCGCCACGGCTACGACCCGCAGCTCGCCTGCGGTTCCATCTGTGCGGCCGGCACGCTGGGGCAGATCATTCCGCCCTCGATCGTGCTGGTGCTGCTGGGCGACTTCATGGGGTCGGCCCACCAGGAAGCCCAGATGGAACAGGGCATCATGGCCGCCAACACCGTTTCGGTGGGCGACCTGTTTGCCGGGGCGCTGCTGCCGGGCCTGCTGCTGGTGGGCCTCTACATCGCCTACCAGATCGGCGTCGCCCGCTTGCAGCCGCACCGCTGCCCGCCGATCCGCGACGACGAGGGCACGCCGCCGCCCACCATCGGCCAGCTTCTCGGCGTGCTGGCCGCACCGATGGCGCTGATCATCGCCGTGCTGGGCTCGATCCTCGGCGGCCTCGCCACGCCCACCGAAGCGGCGTCGGTGGGCGCCGTCGGCGCCACCCTGCTGGCCGGCTTCCGCATCGCCAAGTCCGGCCGCTGGATGATCCTGGTGGGGGCGATCGCCCTTGGCGTGCTGGCGGTGATGGGTGCCGTGATGGACCTGCGCGTCGGCCGCGACACCGTTACCGGTGCGGAAGACACCGGCATCTGGGTGGCCACCGGGCTCGGCATCATCGGCGCCATCGGCACCGTCCAGGCCTTCCTGGTCACCTGGCAGGCGAATGTGCTGACCCCGGTGGTGCTGTCGGCCGCCCGGCTCACCGGCATGATCTTCACCATCGTCATCGGCGCCACCCTGTTCACCCTGGTGTTCCGCGGGCTGGGCGGCGACGAGACCGTGCACGCCACCCTGCACGCCATGCCGGGCGGCATGGTCGGGGCGGTCGGCCTGGTCATGCTGTGCATGTTCCTGATGGGCTTCTTCCTCGACTTCGTGGAGATCACCTTGCTGGTGGTCCCCATCGTGGCGCCGATCCTGCTGGTGATGGGGGTCGATCCCGTCTGGCTCGGCGTGATGATGGCGATGAACCTGCAGACCTCGTTCCTCACCCCGCCCTTCGGCTTCGCGCTGTTCTACCTGCGCGGCGTGGCCCCGGCGGAGGTGCGGACCTCGCAGATCTACCGCGGTGCCGTGCCCTTCATCGGTTTGCAGGTGGTGGGGCTGGGGCTGGTCGCCCTGTTCCCCGGCATCGCCACCTGGCTGCCGAACCTGCTGTTCGGCTAGGTCCGGCAGAGACGGGAGCCGCCCATGTCCGCCGAATTCCTCATCACGTCGATCATCGTGATCCTGGTCCCGGGCAGCGGCGTGCTCTACACGCTGGCACTTGGCATCGGCCGCGGTTGGACCGCCGGCGTGTTGGGTGCCGTGGCCGGCACGCTCGCCATCCTGCCCCATATGGCCGCCAGCATCGCCGGGGCGGCCGCCCTGCTGCACGCCAGCGCGCTTGCCTTCCAGATCGTCAAATACTTGGGTGCCGCCTACCTGCTCTACATGGCGTGGGAGGTGCTGCGCAGCGGCGGCGCCTTGGAGCTGACGGAGGAGACGCAGCCGCGATCCGCCGGCCGCATCCTGCTGGACGGCATGCTGATCGGCCTGCTCAACCCCAAGCTCTCGCTGTTCTTCCTGGCCTTCCTGCCGCAGTTCGCGCCGGCCGATGCGCCCGGTGCGACCGCTCACATGCTGATGCTGGCCGGCGTGTTCATGGCGCTGACGCTGGTGGTGTTCATCGGCTATGCGGCCTTTGCGTCGGCCGCCCGCCGCCACATCCTCTCCCGCCCCACCGTACTGAGGTGGATGCGCCGCAGCTTCGCCGGGGTGTTCGGCTTCCTCAGCCTCAGGCTGGCGCTCAGCGAGCGGTAGGACGCTTACGCCAGCTCCCGGCCCCGCCAGGCATCGTCACTGCCGCACCACCGGACCTTTCTTCGCCAGGTAGCGCAGGCACTGCTGCTCCTTGTCGTAGCCAAGCAGGCTGCCGAGGATGAAATCCTCCTCCGGCGACAGCAGGTTCAAGGGCTTGGTGACGACGCGCCGCGTGGCCGCCACCACGGCGGCCCGGCCGAAGAACAGATTGGCTTTCTGCGGCGACAGTTCCTGGAGGTAGTGGTCGATGGAGGCGCTTGCCAGGTGCTGCGCCATGGCGGCCGCTTCCGCCGCGCTCACCGTCATCATGAACAGGTGCCGCACGCCCTTCTTGTACTCATAGAGATGGTGCTTGAAGACGTGCTGCGTGGTCGGCTTCACACCAGCTGGGCGACCCACGATGCGATCCGCTTTCCCGTCTTGGACGACTGGGTGTCCTCATCGATGGCGAGGCCAACGAACTTGCCGTCGCGTTCGGCGAACGAGGTCACGTAGCTGTAGTCATCGGTGTCGGTTGCACCGACCACCTCGGCCCCCAGTTCGACCACCTCGTCGTAGAGGATGCCCATCGCATCCACGAAACTCTCCGGGTAGGTTTCCTGGTCTCCCAGGCCGAAGATCGCCACCTTCTTGTTGGCCAGCCGGGCAGACCGCAACGTCTCGATATTGTCTTCCCAGTCAGCCTGCAGGGTGCCGTCACCGTAGGTCGGCACACCGAGCACAAGGAGGCTGCACCCCTCCAGATCGGCGGGCCTGGCCGACTTGATGTCGACGGTCTTGGCTTCAAGGCGTTTGGCGATGCGGGAGGCAACACTGCGCGTGGTGCCCCCATCCGACCCATAGATCACTGTCACGGACATGTCCGACGCTCTCCCAATCGCTATGCAAGACGGTAGAGGGCCGCTGGCGGTGCTTGGATGGCCGCCCGATCAGGCCCCGGCGGAGCGCATTCACCCGTCTCGCATAATGCGATTGCGAATCATTTGCAAGTTATTCTTGTGCGCCGCACCAATCCTGGCCGGCGATCTGCCTCCCCGCCTGCCCTCCCCCCGGCCGAGCGGCCGCGCAGGATCTGCCGCCAGCAGCCGCGGCCGGCCTGCGCCTAAACCAGCCGCTTGGCCGCGGGAAAGCCGCGGGGCGGCAGGCGTCCGGTCTGGCCGCGCTTGCCCCACCAGCTGCGCACATCGGATTCCGTGCGGGTGCGCTCGCCCATCTTCCAGCTCAACCCGTCCTCCCGCCGGAACACCTTGGCGTCGGTCAGCACATTGCCGTGGTTCTTCTGCAGGATGACGCCCTTGCCCTTGGTCATCTGCGGGATTTCGTCGAGCCCGAACACCAGCAGCTTGCGGCTGCCGCCGATCACCGCCACCGCGTCGCCGTCGGCTTCCACCGCCAGCGCCAGTTCCGCCCCGGTAGACACGTTCAGCACCTGGCGGCCGGCCTTGGTCTGCGCCAGCAGGTCGTCGTCGGCCACCACGAAGCCGCGTCCGTCCGATGAGGCCACCAGCAGCCGCCGGCCGCCGCCGCGATACAGCGTCACCACCTGCACATCGGCGTCGTTGGCCAGGTCGACCATCAGGCGCACCGGTTCGCCGAAGCCGCGGCCGCGCGGCAGCCGGTCGGCCGGAATGGTGAACACCCGCCCGTCGGTGGCCAACAGCAGCAGCTTGTCTGTGGTTTCCGCGTGGATCACGAAGCGCTCGCGGTCGCCGTCCTTGTACTTCACGTCGCCGTTGGTCTGGTGGCCGCGCACCGCCCGGATCCAGCCCTTCTGCGACAGGTAGACGGTGATCGGCTCGCGCTCGATCTGCGGTTCCAGGTCGGCGGCTTCAAGGCTGGGCGGATCGGCGAAGATGGTGCGCCGCTTGCCCACGGCGGAGCCTTCGCCGAACTCCTTGCGGATCTGCTTGATCTGGTCGGCCACCGTGTCGCGCTGCCGCTTCTCATCGGCCAGCAGGCCGACGAGGTCGTCGCGTTCCGCCGACAGCTCTTCGTACTCGCGGCGGATTTCCAGCTCCTGCAGCTTGTTCAAGGCGCGCAGGCGCAGATTCAGGATGGCGTCGGCCTGCACCTCGGTCAGCTTGAAGCGGGCGATCAGCGTCTGCTTGGGGTGATCGTCCTCGCGGATGATCTTGATCACCTCATCCAGGTTCAGATAGGCGATCAGGTAGCCGCCCAGCACCTCCAGCCGGTGGGCGATCTTGCCCAGCCGGTGGCGGGTGCGCCGCTGCAGCACCTCGATGCGGTGGTCGAGGAAGCAGGTCAGCGCCTGGCCCAGCGACATCACCTTGGGAATGCGCCCGCCGTCCAGCACGTTGAGGTTGAGGGGAACCCGCACCTCAAGCTCGGAGTGCTTGAAGAGCTGCTCCATCAGCCCGTCGGGGTCGACGGTGCGGGCGCGCGGTTCCAGCACCAGGCGGATATCTTCCGCCGACTCATCGCGCACATCGGCCAGGTTGGGCACCTTGCGGTCGGTGATCAGCGTGGCGATGCGCTCCACCAGCCGGCTCTTGGCCACCTGGTAGGGCACTTCGGTGACGACGATCTGGTACTGGCCCTGGGCCAGCCGCTCCACCTCCCAGCGGGCGCGCAGGCGGAAGCCGCCGCGGCCGGTGGCATAGGCTTCGCGAATGGTGTCGCGCGGTTCCACCAGCACGCCGCCGGTGGGGAAGTCGGGCCCCGGGATGAAGCGCAGCAGCGTGTCCAGCCCGGCATCGGGGTGGCGCAGCAGGTGCAGCAGGGCGGCGCACAGCTCGCCGGCATTGTGCGGCGGAATGCTGGTGGCCATGCCCACGGCGATGCCCTGGGCGCCGTTGGCCAGCAGGTTGGGAAAGGCTGCCGGCAGCACCACCGGCTCTTCGCCGTCGCCGTCGTAGGTGCCGCGGAAGTCCACGGCATCCTCGTCGATGCCGTCGAGCAGCAGTTCGGCGATGCGGGTCAGCCGCGCTTCGGTGTAGCGCATGGCCGCGGCGTTATCGCCGTCCACATTGCCGAAATTGCCCTGGCCGTCGATCAGCGGATAGCGCTGGGCGAAGTCCTGGGCCAGCCGCACCAGGGCGTCGTACACCGCCGTTTCGCCGTGCGGGTGGTACTTGCCGATGACGTCGCCGACCACGCGGGCGGATTTCTTGGGCGGCGTTTCGGAGCGCAGTGCCAACTGCCGCATGGCGAAGAGCAGGCGGCGGTGCACCGGCTTCAGCCCATCGCGCACATCGGGCAGCGAACGCGCGGTGATGGTGGAAAGCGCGTAGCTGAGGTAGCGCTCGCCCAGTGCGGTATCGAGATCGATGGGAAGGATGGTCTCGGTGCTCATGGCAAGCGATCTACCACATGTGGGCACGCTGCCGCCATGGGCTACGATACCTGGTCCTGGTCGGTTGGCCCGACACGGCCAGCGCGCCTCTTGCAGCGCTCCACCAAGCGGCCGCGCGCCGGCGGCACGGCCTTGTGGCCCTGGCCGAACAGCAGGCGTTCCAGGAAATGGCCGGTCAGCGCCAGCCCGTCGGCCACCTCCGCCGGCCCGGCCTCGCCACGGCCGATCAGGAAGCCCGGCAAGGGCAGCAGGCGCTCGCGGTAGGGCTCGGCCGCCGACAGGGCGACGGCGCGGCCGGTGCGCGGGCTGACATAGGCGAGGTCGTCGTTGGCGCCGGTGGCGGCACAGCGCGTGAGGTCGAGCCCGAAGCCCAGCGCGGCCAGCACCTGCACCTCCCAGCCGACATAGACGGCATCCCAGAACGGCTGCTCCAGCAGGCCCAGCAGGGTTTCTAGCCCGTCGAACACATGGGGATAGGGCGCGCGCTCCGGCACCGCGGCTTCAACGAGCGCGCAGGCGGACGCCAGGGCGGCCAGCCGGTCAGGATCGTCCAGCACGGCCGCCGCGGGGCTTTCCGCCACATCCACCACCAGGTGGCCGAGGTGTTCGGCCAGCCGGGCGCGCCAGGTAAGCTGGGCGCGGGTGCCCGGCTGCAACCGGTGCCCGCGCCGCTGGCCGGCGGCCAGCCCGGCGTGGCGGCCGTGCTCGCGCGTCATCGCCATGACGATGTCGCGGCTTTCCCCGAAGGGCCGGCAGGACAGCACGATGCCTTGATCGGTCCACTCCACGGCCGGGCTACCCCTTCCCTGCCCGGGCGCGGTGCGCCAGCAGCACGATGAGGCCGAGCACCTGCAGGCCCACCACCACGCCGACGAAGCCGTGCGGCGGCCACAGCGTCATGGCGAGACCGGCGGTGGGCGGCCCGGAAATGGTGCCGGTGGTGTAGCTCATGATGAACAGCGAGTTGGCCAGCACCAGGGAGCCGGCGGCAAAACGGTCGCCGATGACGATCAACCCGACGGTATAGAGCCCGCCGACCGCACCGCCGCACAGGAAGGAGGTGGGCAGCAGCAGCCACATATCGGGGGCCGCTGCCGCCATGGCCAGGGTCCCTGCCAGCCCCAGCACCATCACGGCCGCCAGCAGGCTGAGGCGGCCCATCCGGTCGGCCAGCCAGCCGATGGGCACCTGGAAGACGATGGCGCCAACGGCAAAGGCGGTGGCGAGGATGACGGC
This sequence comes from Rhodospirillaceae bacterium, assembly GCA_020425485.1. Lineage (GTDB taxonomy): Bacteria > Pseudomonadota > Alphaproteobacteria > DSM-16000 > Inquilinaceae > JACKIH01. The sequence continues at coordinate 4,219 of JAGQRL010000088.1, read as the reverse complement.
ATCGGATTCCGCCAGCCCAACGCCCAGGCCATAGAGCGGCAGCAGGGAGAAATAGATGCTTTCCGCCGCCCCCGACATGATGGCGCCGACGAACCCCACCGGGGCCAGCCACAGCAGGCCGAGCATGCCACCCGCCGGGCGCGGCCCGTGGGCATGGCGCAGGCCGTGATAGGCCCACCTGACGGGCAAGACGATCAACAGGCAGAAGACGACGATGCCGGCACCGATGAGGAACGGCAGCATGCCCGTACTGCCGACCAGCATCAGGATTGTGGGGCCGAGCGCCATGCCGCTCATGAACATGGCGGAATACCAGCCGATCAGCCGGCCCCGGTCGCCGTCCCGCGCCGTATGGTTCAGCAGCGATTCCGAAAGGATCCAGCCGATGGTGAAGCCGGCCCCCTGGACCAGGCGCAAGATCACCAGCAGCCACAGGCCCTCGGCCAGCGGAAACACCGCCAGGCTGACCGCGTAGGCGCTGAACCCACCGGCGATCAGCCGCGTCGGCCCGAACCGCGCCAGCAGCCCGGCCATCACCGGCCCCATCAGGAACGCCGCCAGCGAGCTGCACGAGGACATCAGCCCGATGGTGGCGGCGTCATAGCCGCGGCGTTCCAGGTCCAGCGCGATCAGCGGCTGGGACAATCCGAACCCGGCGCCCGAGCACAGCACGACCATGAAGATCGCCACGATCACCAGCCGCCGGTCACGGCTGGCGGCCGCGGCGGGGGCGGCGGGCCCGGATGTGGCGAAGCGCTCGGTCATGGGGACGGAGATGGACCAACCGGGCTGCCGCGTCCATGGCCGTGGTTCCGCAACCCCCTCAACCCTGCCCGACGGGGAGCCGGAGGGGGCCGAGACGGAGGGCCGAGACGGAGGGACGGACGGGGGCCGGACGGGGGACCGGAAGGGCAACCGGAGGGCGAGCCGGAGCCCCCGCCCGGAGTCACATAATTTCCACTCGCCCCTTGAGACCCAACGCGCGACCTGCCATGGTGCGCCGCCGCCCCACATGGTTGGAGCGGCATTTTTTGTTTCTGACTGCGTGAAGAGAAGGGGGTTCCCCTCGGGTTCAACGCTGGTTTGAGGGAGGTCTCGGATGGGATTTGCTCGTCCCCAAATCGCGGTGAATGCCGAAGCGGAGGCACCAGACGCCCGAGCAGAGGTAAAGACCGTCAAGCCAACCGCCGTCGATCGGGAAGATCGCAAAGACTTCTTCGTCGAACAGGACGGCCTTTGCTACGCCGGCAGCCACCTGATCATCGATCTGTGGGATGCCCACCACCTCGACGACATCGAGATGATCGAACGCGCCCTGCGCGCCTGCGTGGATGCCGCCGGGGCCACGCTGCTGCACCTCCACCTGCACGAATTCACGCCCAATGGCGGGGTTTCCGGCGTGGCGGTGCTGGCGGAAAGCCACATCAGCATCCACACCTGGCCGGAGCGCAACTTCGCAGCGCTGGACGTGTTCATGTGCGGCGATGCCAAGCCGGCCAAGACGGTGCCGGTGCTGCGCCGCTTCTTCCGCCCCCGGGGCGTGCAGATCAACGAGCACAAGCGCGGGATCTTCTGATCGGCGGATCGGCCGATATCAGGCTCCTGGCAGGTCGTTGAGGCGTGGCTGCGTTCGTGCCGCCACGCACCCGTGCGCCCGTTCGCTCAGTCGCCGCGCCACTGCGAGGAATAGCGGGTCTGCCAGACGATCTCGCCCCTTGGCGGACCGTAGCAGAGCAGCAGTCCCTCGAAGGTGTCGAGCATCCCGAAGGGCAGCGTGGCGCCCGATGTCGCCCACTGCGTTTCCGTGGACGCATAGACGTAGCAGTTGGCCGCCTTGGAGATCTCGCAGCAGAACATGTTGCCATCGCCCGTCACCGCCGCGTCGGGCGTCTGGATGCGGGCGACGCTGCACGACCGGAACCAGATCATGTCGACGAGACCGCGCCAGCGGGCGAACAGGCCGGTGTGTCGCCGGTCGAACCCCTCCCCCATTTGCAGATAGCTGGGCGATCCGTGGCAGCTGAAGACGATGCTGCGCAGCCGGTGGCTCGACGTGCCGCGGGCCACGGTGGCGCACCAGTCTATGATGTGGTCACGGGTTTCCGCCTGCTGGATGTTCCAGGTGTTCCACATCTGGACCTTCAGATGATGGCGTGGGTCGTTGAGGCCCATTGACGGCTGATCGAGTTTGAACATCGCCCCCTCCGGATGCAGGTATGTCCGGGGGGCGAAGGTCCCATGGTGAAATCAGATCCCCGGTCGCTTGCCTCCGCCCTCCCTCACCTTGCCCGTCCATCATCCGCACAATGGTGGCGGATTTTGGATCGTGGCGCAGCCGGGCACGGCGATGCAGCCCCTGTGAGAAATCGCCGGGCCGGCCGGCTGCACCGGTTGAATTTCAAGAGGTTCGCTCGACCGTTGCCCCGCGGCCGGCCGCTATTCCTGCATCAGGCGCGAAATCCACGGCGGCAGCGCAAAGGCGGCACGGTGCACCTCTGCGCAATAGTGGTCGGTGGCCACCGGCTGCTCGGCGATGCGCGCCTCCAGGTCGGCCGGCGTGTTCTCCAGGTCGAACTCAGCACTCCCCCAGGTCAGCGTCATGTAGCCGCCGACATAGGTGGGCACCACGGTGAGATAGGCGCCGTGCATCGGCAGGGCCGGCCGCATCTGGCGCATGGCGGCCGACAGCTCGTCGGGCTGGAAGAACGGGGCACCGGTCTGGAACACCGCCACGCCGTCGGGGTTCAGGGCACCGGCGACCAGGTCGTAGAAGCGTTCGGCGAACAGCACCTCGGCCGGGCCGACCGGGTCCGGCCGGTCGGCGATCACCACGTCGTAGGGCGGCTCCTCACCACGCTCCAGGAAGTCGACCGCGTCCTCGATCCTGACTTGCAGCCTGGGGTCGGCGAAAGCCGGGCCGCTGACCCGATGCAGGTAGCGGCGCGACAGTTCCACCACGCGGGCATCGATCTCCACCAGGTCGACATGGGCCACGCTGGGGTGCTTTAGCACCTCCTCGGCGATCGCCCCGTCGCCGCCGCCGATGATCAGCACCCGTTCCACCTGGCCATGGGCATAGAACGGCACATGGGCCAGCATCTCCGAATAGGCGCACTCGTCGCGCTCGGTGAGCTGCACGATGCTGTCCAGCGCCAGCACCCGGCCATGGGTCGGCGTGTCGAAGATCTGGATGTGCTGGAAGGTCGAGCGCTCGTCGATGAGCGGGTCGGCGTCCAGCTCCCAGCGCTGGACGTACCCGGGATAGAGGGTTTCGGAAAAGCTGAAGGCCATCGTCCGTCTCCGGCTACGGGCGCGGGGGTCCGGCCGGGCCGGGTACCGCTGGCTGCCGATCTGTGTGCCGATCAGCGTGCGGGCAGTGCCGGCCGACGCCCCGGTGTCGGCCACATCGCGCCATCGGCCACAGCATACACCGTCTCGATCATCGGCGGGGCCGGGCGAACGGAGGGCCGGGCTGCGGTGGGATGGGGGGTGCCCTCCCGCTCCGCGGCCGGCGCTTCGGCCACCACCGGGCCGACGAAGCCCGGTGCGGCGGGCTGGGCAAACATCAGCTCGTCGGCAGCTATGGGGGCCGCACCGATGCCGGGACCGGTGGAGAGGCCGGCGGCCTGCCCCGGTGCCGGCGTGATGTAGGCGGCCAGCGGATCGTCCGATCCGGCGGCCGGCCCAGAGGCCGGGCCAAGTGCCGGACCGAGTGCCGGGCCGGGCGCCTCAAGCGGCGCCGTGGCCACCGCCGTCACCGCACCGGCGGAACCGACCACGGCCCCATCGGGCACCGGCGGCTGTTCGGTGCGCTCGGCCACCGCCAGTTCCTCCTCGCCCCAGGCGTGGCAGATATCGTCGCCGTCGATCACCCGGGACACCATGCAGTCCTCCCCGGCCACGCCGGAAATCGCATGGTCCGTCAAGGTTCTGCCGGTGGTGACGTAGGCGCCGGCTTCGGCGGCGTAGTTGGCGACGATCAAGGCCGGCGGCAGGCCGATACAGCCCCCCGATGCCGCCGCCGCGGCCAGCATCGCGGCCCAAGCCTTCCAACCGCCCATGGCCATCGCCCCTGAGTCTTGAGTCGAATCAGAGGATACCCCGATAACTTATTGAACACAAACACCCCGATTGGCCCGATTGCCGCAGGCTGCAAAGGAACCGACCGTTGTTTGGTTAATTTTCGCATTTGGCGGAAACGCAATCGGCCCTCTCCCCC
>JAGQRL010000438.1 GCA_020425485.1 Rhodospirillaceae bacterium | reverse complement strand
GAGGACATGCGCGTGCCGATGGCGCGGTAGGTGTTCCGCACGTTGTAGGCAAGCTGCATCTTCTCGCCGACCGCAAACAGCGGCTTGGCGTCGTCGATCATCTGGGCGTCCAGCGTGTCGGGCACCTCGTTGCGCCCTTCCAGCGTGCAGTAGAGCGCGTTGCCGCCCGGATCGGCCTTGGCCAGCAGCGGGTTGAGGTCCAGGTCGTCGAGGTGCGGGGCGCCGCGGCTCACCTGGGCCAGCAGCTCGGTGCGGCCGATGATTTCGTTGAGCGAGCGCACCCCCAGATGGGCCAGGATCTCGCGCACCTCCTCGGCGATGAAGGTGAACAGGTTGACCACCTTCTCCGGCGTGCCGGTGAAGCGTTCGCGCAGCTTGGTGTCCTGGGTGCACACCCCCACCGGGCAGGTGTTGGANNTGGCACTGGCGCACCATGATGCAGCCCATGGCGACCAGCGAGGCGGTGCCGACGCCGTATTCCTCGGCCCCCAGGATGGCGGCGATCACCACGTCGCGCCCGGTCTTGATGCCGCCGTCGGTGCGCAGCCGCACGCGGTGGCGCAGCCGGTTGAGCGTGAGCACCTGGTGGACTTCCGACAGCCCCATTTCCCAGGGCACGCCGGCGAACTTGATGGAGGTTTGCGGGCTGGCGCCGGTGCCGCCTGAGTTGCCGGACACCAGGATGTTGTCCGCCCCCGCCTTGGCGACGCCAGAGGCGATGGTGCCGATGCCGGTGCGCGCCACCAGCTTCACCGTCACCTTGGCATCGGGGTTGATCTGCTTCAGGTCGTAGATGAGCTGGGCCAGATCCTCGATGGANNGTGGTGCGGCGGCGGGCTGATCAGCATGACGCCCGGCGTGGAATGGCGCAGCCGCGCGATTTCCACGCTGACCTTGAAGCCGGGAAGCTGGCCGCCCTCACCGGGCTTCGCCCCCTGGGCCACCTTGATCTCGATCTCGCGGCACTGGTTCAGGTATTCCGCGGTCACGCCGAAGCGGCCCGACGCCACCTGCTTGATGGCGGAGTTCCAATTGTCGCCGTTGACGTCCGGCTTGAAGCGTGCGGGATCCTCGCCGCCTTCGCCGCTGTCGGACTTGGCACCGATGCGGTTCATGGCGACGTTGAGCGTGCCGTGCGCTTCCTTCGACAACGCACCCAGCGACATGCCCGGCGTGATGAAGCGGCGCCGGATGGTGGTGATGCTCTCCACCTCGTCCATGGAGATGGGCTCGCGGCTCGACCGGAAGTCCAGCAGGTCCCGCAGGTTGATGGGGCCCAGGCCGTACACCGCTTCGGCATACTTGCGGTAGGTGGCGAAGCTGTCCTTGGTCACCGCTTCCTGCAGCAGGTGGATCAGCCCGCCCTGGTAGGCGTGGCGTTCGCCGCCGCGGCGATAGCGGTAGAAGCCGCCCACCGGCAGCGCCACCACATCCTCGTCGTAGGCGCGGCGGTGCATCTCCACCACCTTCTTCTGGATGCCCGACAGGCCGATGCCGGAAATCCGGCTGGGCATGCCGGGGAAGAATTCCGCCACCATGGAGCGCGACAGGCCGAGCGCTTCGAAATTGCAGCCGCCGCGGTAGGAGCTGATGATGGAGATGCCCATCTTGGACATGATCTTCAGCAG
>JAGQRL010000087.1:644-9590 GCA_020425485.1 Rhodospirillaceae bacterium | reverse complement strand
TAGCGCAGCACGCCGCGCACGATTTCCGTCAGCGGCCGGCTCTGGTGGGTGGCCAGCACCACCGCCCCGGCCGGGGTGACGCCCGATTCGGGGGCGGCCAGGGTGAGCCCCTCCTCGCGGGCCAGTGCGGCGAACACCGCGGCCGTCAGCGGTGCGGGCTGGCGCACCGGCAGCCAGTCCTCGCCTTCCGGCGGCAGGGCGGGGGCGAGCTGCCAGGCCTCGCCGGCCGCATCGTCGGCGGCGGTGAAGAAGTGGGACCACGGCAGGCCGGGGGGCACCGGGCCGAATCGGATGGTGGAGGCCGCCACGCGGCGGGTGTCGGTGTTGGTGGTGGCTTGTGCCGCCAGGGTGCCGCCAGCGCGCGACCAGTGGACGTTGATGATGTTGAAGTTGATGGCAAAGGCGCTGACGCCGGTGTTGTAGGCCGCGGTTTCCGGCTGCCGCGGGTCGATTTCCGGCACCCCCGGGTAGAGCGTGGCGTCGTAGACGAAGCGCCCGGTGGCGCCCAGCACGCCGGCCGCGTGCAGGCGTTCCGCCAGGGCCGCCAGGTCGTCGGAGGTGAGGAACGGGTCGCCGCCGGCGCGCAGGTAGAGATCGCCCTGAACCACACCGCCCACCAGCGGGCCGCCCGCCAGCACATCGGTACGGAAGCGGTAGTCGCCGCCCAGGATGTCCAGTGCGGCAAGGGTGGTGGGCACCTTGGCCACCGAGGCCGGGATCATCGCGCTGTCGGGGTTCTGGCTCGCCACGATCATCCCGGTGGCGGTGTCGATCACGTGGAAGCCCACCTGGTCGGCCGTCAGCCCGTAGGACGCGATGGCCCGGGCGATATCGAAGGCGGGATTGCCGGGATCGGTTTGCGGCGGCCGGTCCGCCTGGGTGAAGCCGCGGGCCGGCAGCAGCAGCAGCGCAAAGGCCGCCAGACCCAGCAGGGCCAGGGCCCGCCGCCGCCCGATCGCCAGGCCGGGCCGCCCCCGGCCGCAGCACAACAAGGTGGTCCGCAAAGCTTCGATCATGATCGCCCGCCCGCACTGCCTGATGGGGATGCCGCGGAGGGAAGATGACGCAAGGACGGGATCGCCTGCAACGGGTCGCAAGGCCGCGCGGGCTCCGGCTGTGCCGAGCCATCGCCCCTTGTGCCGCAGCGGTGGGGATGACAAGCATGGCGCATGTCCCAGGTGCTGGATCAGATCTGGCCGGTCGTCCTGGTGGTCCGCGACTGGGGGGCGGTGTTGCTGGCCCTGGTTGCTGCCCTGGCCGCCCTGTCCGCCCGGCGCACGCTGGTGCGCCAGATGCGCGTGTTCGTGGACGGGCAGGCGGAGCCGATCAGCGAGCGCACGCGGCGGCTCACCCTGCGCATCCGCAACCACACCTTGAAGGAACTGCGGCTGCGCCGGGTTTCCGTGGTGCGGCCCGCCCCCGCGGTGCTGGCCATGGACGGGCGGGAGGCGCAGCCGGGACCGCTCGATCTCAACCACATCTTCCCGCCGATGGATCGCGGCATCCTGGTGCTGCTGATCGGCACGCCCAAGCCTTTGACCCGGCCGGTGACGCTGAAGCTGCGCTACACCCATGGCCGCCGGGGCTGGCCGATTCGCAGCCGCACCGTGCGCATCGAGCTGGAAACGCGGCTGGCCTCGGTCGACGGCCACGAGGCCGTGCAGGAACGCGACCTCGGGCTGACGGCCGAAACGCCGCTCGCCAGCGAAGAACCGTCGCGGCCGCAGCGGATTCTCAGGGCATGAGCGCTATTGGCTAAGTCGCTGCATCAACAGGATGGCCCAAAGGAAAGCAATCGTTTAAGCTTCCCTCTACTATTGTGGGTACGAATCCTGGAGCGGCGCCGGTCACTTAGGTGGGTGGGCCCATCCGCGGAGGACCGGGACCAGCCGGCCGGTATGGGACGGCCGGGGGTGAAGCAGGGGGGATCGACCATGATCGGAGGGCCACTGCGGTCGATCGCGCTGGGTGCTGCCTTGCTCGGGGCGGCGGCTTGCGCGCAGGTGCGGGCGCCGGACAGCGGCGTCGATCCGGCCAACCAGCCGATCACCGATACGCCGCGTCTGCTGACCACCGCCAACGACCAGGCGCCGAGCGGCGCTTTGGCCAGGTCCCTGCCGGGCCTGATGGGCGATCCGGTAACCACCCAGGTGGGCGGCCGCGTGCCGGTGGATCCCACCATCTATCCGTGGTCGGCCGTCGGCCGGCTGGACTTCGCTGGTGCTGAGTCGTGCACCGGCACGCTGATCGGCCCGCGCTCGGTGCTGACCACTGCCTATTGCATTCCCCAGGGCATCGTCGGCGGCACGCTGAGTGCCGGCACCATCACGTTTACCACCGGGCTCACCCAGTCGCTGGCCCACCCGGACGATGAGAGCTTCGTCACCCGCGCCTATGGCCGCCAGGTGATCCTGGCGCCGGGCTTCCGCGAAACGCGGGACTATCTGGGCAGCACCGTCCGCAACTTCCAGGACAACTGGGCGCTGGTGATCCTGGACGAAGCGCCGCCGGTGGCGCCGATCACCTGGGAGTCGCTGACCCCGGCGGAGATCGCGGCGATGACCCCGGTGGGCACCGTGGCGCTGGTGGGCTACGGGCCCGGCCACAACCACATTCTGTCGGGCGATTTCAACTGCCGCCTGGCCGGCACCGGCGGCGAAACCGGCCTGACCCTGCAGGCGTGCGACGCCCGCGTCGGCGACGGCGGCTCGCCGTTGCTGATGGAAAACGACCGGGGCGAATGGCGCGTGCTGATGGCGCTGGGCGGTCCGGGCACCAGCGGCGAACTGCCGGGATCGCCGGTGCGCCCCAACATCAACGGCGCCGGGCAGGTCTACGAAGTCGACCAGCCCTGGTACACCTTCTAGGTCCGAACCCAGCTCCGAGTCGCACCTCCGCACCTTCGCCTGGTCGCTGACCGGCGGCTCAGTCCGCCGTCAGCAGCGCGTGCACCAGCTCCGCCACCACCTCCGGCGTCATCTCCCGGCAGTTGGCCTCGCACATCGGTGCGTTTTCCGGCCGCAGCACCGCCTGGGTGAGCCGTTCGGCATCGGCCGGTCCCAAACCGTCCTCGGCCAGGGAAATCTCCACGCCGACCTGGCCGAGGAAGGCATCGAAGCGGCTGGCCAGTGCTGTGGCGAGCTGCATGTCGTCCTCGCCGATCAGGCCCATGGCGAGGCTGACGGCGGCGTGGCGTTCCGGTGCCGCGGCGGCGTTGCCGGGCAGGGCCACCCGCAGCCCCAGGGCGACCGAGCGGCCGTGGTGGATGCCGGCCAGCGAGCCCAGCGCATGGCCCAGCGCGTGGGCGACGCCGGTGCCGCAGGCATCGATGGCCAGGCCAGCCAGGCAGGCCGCCACCAGCAGCGTGCCGCGCGCCGACAGGTCCTGGGGCTGGCGCACCGCCACCGGCAGGGTGTGCACCACCAGGCGAATCGCGTGCAGCGCCCAGGCATCGACGATGGGGTTGGCGCGCCGGTTGGTGCAGGCTTCGATGGCGTGCACCAGGGCATCGGCCCCGGTGGCGGCGGTGAGTTTGGGCGGCAGGCCGACCGTGACCTCCGGGTCGAGCACCGCCACGTCGGGCCTGAGCGCATCGTCCCACGCCCACAGCTTGGCGCCATCGGCATCGCTGTAGACGGTGGTGCGGGTTACCTCGGCACCGGTGCCGGCGGTGGTGGGTATCGCCACCAGCGCTGCCGTGCGCGCGGGAAACGGGATGCGGCAGAGCGCGTAGTCCACCGCCGCGGCATCGCTGCCGATCAGCGCCGCAGCCGTTTTGGCGACATCCAGCGCCGAGCCGCCGCCGATGCCCAGCACGGCCGTGGCGCCGATCTTCAGGGCGGCTTCCCGTGCGGCATCGATCTGGGCTGCCTTGGGATCGCTGGAGAAGTCGGTGAACGCGGTGATGGCAAGCCCGGCGGCCTGCCAGCCTTCCAGCACTGGGGCGGCCACCCCGGCGCCGACGAGGCCAGGATCCACCACCGCCAGCACCGGACCGTCGATGGCCACACCGGCGGGCGGCTGCCGTGCGGTTCCTACGCCGGAGACCACCGATCCGCGGCAATCGAATTGGAAACTGTCGGCCACGACACGCTCTCCCCAAGACTCTTCTTATTCAGCATCCAGATCGGAGATCTGGGCCGTACCCAGCCCCAGTCTGACACAGGCGGCTGCGCCCGGAAATCCAAGCGTGCAAGCGGCTTGCCTGGGGCCGGCCGTTTTGCCGCGTGTGCAACCTTGGCGTTAATTTTCCATGACACTCGGAGCGTGCTTGACCGGCGTCAATGTTGGCCGCGGGGCCGCCGGGAACGATGGGGGCCATGGGGCGGTTTGCGTTCTGCCGCCCCGTCCCGGAACCCAGGATCGTCAGACATGACCGACCTTGCACGCCGCACCGTTCTGGCGGGCTTGGCTGCGGCACCGCTGTCGCTGTCGGCGGACGGCGCCCGCGCCCAGGACATGCGCCGCTACATCTGCACCACGCCCGATTGCCGGCCCTACATCTACAACCCGGCCGACGGCGACCCCGACAGCGGCATTCCGCCCGGCACATCGTTCGCCGACATCCCGGACGACTGGTACTGCCCGGTGTGCGGCAGCACCAAGACCTCGTTCATTCCACTGGGGTAGGGGCGGCGGGCGCTACTCTTGCCCCCCCTAACCAAACAGCAGGGCGTAGAGCCCGACCAGGCCGGCCAGCACCGCCAGCAGGGCCACCACGAACACCAGGCCGAGCAGGAACTTGCGCAGCTCGCCTTCGATCCAGGCGCGGCGCGCCAGCAGGGCCAGGTAGACGAGGACGGCGACGCCAAGCCAGCCGAGCGGCGACATCACATGCGCTCGGGCACCTCGATGCCCAGCAGGTCCAGCAGGTGCACGATCTGGTCGTGGGTGAGGGCGGCCAGTGCCAGGCGCGAGGCGCGCAAACCGGGATCGGTTTCGCTGAGGATGTGGCAGTTGGCGTAGAAGCGGTTGAATTCCTGGCTGAGCTGGTGGGCGAAGTCGGCCAGCTCGTTGGGGGCGCGCTTGTCCACCGCCGCCGCCACGGCATCCGGCAGGCGGCCCAGCAACAGCATCAGGTCGCGGTCGACCTCCGTGGCCGGCTCGACGGCACCCGGCTCCAGCCCGCGTTCGGCCGCCTTGCGCAGCAGCGAGCGGATGCGCACCGCGGCGTATTGCAGATAGGGGCCGGTGCGGCCTTCAAACCGGGTGAAGCGGTCGAGGTCGAACACGTAGTTGGACATGCGGTGGTTGGCCAGATCGGCGAACTTCACCGCGGCGATGCCCACCTGGCGGGCCACATCGGCGCGCTCCTCGGCGTCCATCTCCGCCGCCAGTCCGGCTTCGGCCAGGCGCTCGGCCGCCGCCTCGGTGGCCATGCGGATCAGCTCGCCCAGCCGCATCACGCCGCCCGCGCGCGTCTTGAACGGCTTGCCGTCCGGCCCGTTCACGGTGCCGAAGCCGATGTGTTCCAGGGCGCCGGAGCCGGCCAGCCCGGCCTTGCGGGCGGCGCGGAACACCTGCTCGAAATGCAGGTGCTGGCGCTGGTCGACGACGTAGAGGGACAGCGCCGGGTCGAACCGCTGCACCCGGTCGACGATGGTGGCGAGGTCGGTGGTGCCGTACATCACCGCCCCGTCGGACTTCACCAGGATCAGCGGCGGGATTTCCGACTTGTCCGTCTCCTCCGCCACGCGGACGATTTCCGCGCCCTGGTCGATCTCCGCCACCCGGTCGCGGCGCAGCGCGTCGATCATCGGGGCGATCAGGTCGTGCACGCAGGCTTCGCCGTTCCACAGGTCGAAGCTGACGCCAAGCGCGGAGAAATCCTGCTTCAGCCCGGCCACCGAGACGTCGAAGAAGTGCTGCCACAGCGCGCGGTAGCCGGGCCGCCCGGCCTGCAGCTCGGCGGTGGCGGTGCGGGCCGCTTCCAGGCGTGCGGCATCCTCCCGGCAGGCGGCCGCCGCTTCGGGGTAGAGGCGTTCCAGGTCGTCCATGTTCACCGGCGGGTCGGCCGGGAAGCTGGTGGCGGCGGGATCGAAATAGGGCCAGTCGGGCTGGCGGATCGCCAGCTCGCTGATCAGCATGCCCATGGGCAGGCCCCAGTCGCCCAGATGCACGTCGCCGATGGTGCGGTAGCCGGCGAAGCCGAACAGTCGGCGCAGGCTGTCGCCGATGATGCTGGCGCGCAGATGGCCCACATGCATGGGCTTGGCGATGTTGGGGCCGCCGTAGTCCAGCACCACCGTGGCGCCATGGCCGAGATCGGGCACGCCGAGCCGCGGGTCGCTGCGCAGCGCATCCACATGGTTGGCCAGCCACCCATCGGTGACGGTGAGGTTGAGGAAGCCGGGTCCGGCCAGCGACACATCGGCGAAGATCGGATCGGCCTTCAGCCGCTCAGCCACCGCCTGGGCGATTTCCCGTGGCGGCCGGCGCGCCTGCTTGGCGGCGGCCATGGCGCCGTTGCACTGGAACTGGCTGAGATCGGGCCGGTTGGACACGGCGACGGTGCCCAGCGCGGGCGACAGCTCCAAAGCCGCGAAGGCGGCACCGGTGATCTGGCTGAGACGGTCGGTGAGGGACGTCATGGTGGCTCTATAGGCGGTTTTTGCGGGCGGTTCGGGGGCGCCGGTCAGGGCGAAGCGGCCGCACCGTGGCGGCGCCGGCGTTCATAGCATCCCGTACCGGCAACGTAAGCGGCGGATCGCGGGTGGGGGGCTTGCCCGCCGCGCTTGGGAGGGCCGCGGTCAGGCCAGGGTGGCCACCTCGGCACTGTCCGCCAGCACCGCTTCGATGGCGTTGCGCAGATCCTCCGCACCGATCGGCTTGGCCAGCACGGGCACGGATCCGGTGGTCGCCTGCGCCAGGGCCGCGCTGTCCCCCGTCAGGATGATCGCCGGCAGATCGGAGCCGAAAACGCGGCGCAGCACGGCAATCGCCTCGGTGCCGGTGCGCCCGGTGCCCAGCTTCTGGTCGGCCAGCACCAGCAGCGGCCACACCTCGTCGCGCACCAACTGGCCGAGCGCATCGTCCAGCGAGGTGGCGGCCAGGGTCTGGAAACCCAGCTCGCCGAGGACAGCGCACAGGCTGTCCAGCACCCGGAGATCGTCCTCGATCACGACGATCTGGCCCTGCAGGCCGATCGCCAGCGGCGGGTGGCGCCGATCGTCGGCAATGCTGCCATAGGCGGGGACCGCCTCCTGCGGCGCCAGCGGCAGGCTCATGGCCACCAGGGTGCCTCCGGCGGGCCGGTGGCCGACCCGCCAGACATGCCCGAGCATGCGCGCCAGGCGTTCGGCGATGGCGAGCGCCAGGCCGCCGTCGGGCGCCGCATCGTCCACCAGGTCGCGGAACCGCGAGGCCGCCCAGATCGCCGCTGCCCGGTCGAACGGTTCGGTGCCGTCGTCCTCCACCCACATGGTGGCGTTGGTGGCATCGACATCGATGCCGACCCTGATCGACCGCGTGCGCGGTGCCCGGAAGGCGTGGTCCAGCAGGTAATGGAGGATGCGTTCGCAGTGGTAGGGGTCGCTCTGCACCACCTGGTCGGTGTCGGCGATCTCCAGCGTGATCGAGCGCAGCTCGGCCACCGAACCATACCGCTCGGCCAGCCGCCGGGTGATCTGGCGCAGCGGGAAGACCTCGCGCTGCACTTCCAGCGTGCCGTTGTCGATGCGCGCCACGTCGAGCAACTGCTCCACGCGGTCGGCCAGATCGCCCAGGCTTTCGCCGAGGCGGGCAAAGGCGTCGCGCCCGTCCTCGCCCACCGAGGTGCAGCCGAGCAGCCCGAGATTGGTGATCGCCGATTGCAGGGGCTGGCGCAGGTCGTGGCTGACGGCGCTGAGGAACAGGCTCTTGTCGCGGTTGGCCTGGGCGGCTTCCGCCTCCGCCGAGCGGTATCGCTCCAGGGCTGCTTCCAGCGCCTGGGTGCGCGCGCGCACCCGTTCTTCCAGGGCGGTGTTGACCCGGCGCAGCTCCAGCTCCGCGCGGTGGCGGCGGGTTACGTCGGACGCGGTGCCGGCAAAGCCGATGAAGTGCCCACCGCCATCGTATTGCGGGGTGCCGCTGACGCTGATCCAGCGGGTCGTGCCGTCAAGCTGGCGCTGCGGGTAGACCAGGTTGCGAAAGGGCCGGCGGGTGGCCTCGGCCGTGGCGATGGCCGCGAAATCCCCCGGATCCTCGCTGGGATCGAGGAAATCGGCACGCCTGCGGCCGACCACTTCGGAGGACACCAAAAGGCGCCCGGCCTCATCGTAGGTTTCGATGAAGCGGCCCTCGGTGTCGGTGGACCAGAACCAGTCGTTGGTGAGCCCGGCGAGCACGCGGAACCGGCGTTCGTGGAACGAGCTGGCCGCACTGGCGGCGGTCGCCGGCGCCTGCTCGGTCATCGACAGCAGCACCATCCCCCCGTCTTCGGGGATGCAGACCACGCGCAGCTTGGCCGGCGGCCGCGGCGGTGCCACCGGCAGGTCCAGCAGCACGTCCGCAGCGCCCTTGCCGGCGGCGGCACTGCAGATGCCGTCGCGCAGGGGCACGCAGCCCGAAACGTCGGTGACGGTGCCGGACGGGGCGACGGACAGCAGCCGACACAAGGACGCGCGGCCGGACGCGTTGACCGCCTGCACCTTGCCTGCGGCGTCGACGAGCGCCAGCCCGCACGGCAGCAGTTCCCAGCTCGGGCTGTTTGGCGACAAGGTCAGCATGCCGGACGTACTACCCCGACACCGGCGTCGGGGCCACGGGGATCCGAACCCACGCCCGGCCTCCGGGACTGGCCGATCCGTCCGGCTTTCGGTTCATTGCCTGTTCGCTTCGCCGCACCACGTTGCCGGTCCCCGGTCCGTCCCTTGGAATGTGCCTCTAAGGTGCATCATAGCGGTGTGGGTGGGCCACGCCAAACGACAGGTGCGCCTTGCGATCAATTATCTCGGTCGCGCGGGCCCC
>JAGQRL010000087.1:0-587 GCA_020425485.1 Rhodospirillaceae bacterium | reverse complement strand
AGGTTGCGCCGTCGCCGCCGCTGTGGCTGATGTCGGCGGCCCCCGGCGCCGCCGCGCGCCGGTGCCGTGTCCTTTCGGGAGCCCCCGATGAGCCCATCGCCGTCGATCTCCGTGGTGATCGCCGCCTACAACGCGGCCGACACCATCGCGGACACCGTAGCTTCGATCCGCCGCCAGGAGGGGGGCTGCGAGATCATCGTGGTGGACGACGGCAGCAGCGATGCCACCGGTGAGGTGCTGGACGGACTGGCCGATCACCCCACGGCACCGCTGCGCTGGGTGCGCCAGCAGAATGCCGGGCCGGGGCCGGCCCGCAACCACGGCATGGACCTGGCCACTGGCGAGACCGTGGTGTTCGTCGATGCCGACGACCAGCTGACCGACGATGCCTTTGCCGCCTTCCGCCGCGCCGCCCAGGCGGCACCCGAGGCCGGGCTGTGGTTCGGCGGGTATGACGAGGTGTATCCCGGCGGGCGCACGCGCACCTATCTGCCCGCCACCGCGGACCGCTCGCCGGAAGCGCGCTTCCGCGACATCCTGTTTCACCGCCCCGTGCACCCCACCATCGGCACCGCCCTGATCCGGCG
>JAGQRL010000086.1 GCA_020425485.1 Rhodospirillaceae bacterium | reverse complement strand
AGCTGTCTGCCACCTCCAGGCCGAGTTGCGGGGCGATCAGTGCTGCACCGGCCGCCGCCGCCTGGCCCGCCATGTCCCAGCGCAACCGCACGTCGCGGTCGATCTCGCCCATATGGCCGTGGAAGAACAGCACCAGCACGCGCGGGGCCGGCGGGCTCGCCAGCAGCACCCGGTCATCGGTGTAATGGGGGTGGCGCGGCGCATGGGCGCCGGTGGAGGTGATGCGGGTGGGCTGGCCGCCGATCACGGGGCCATCGAAGGCCAGCGGCGGATCGGGAAACGGGGCTGACCGCAGCCGCACGATCCGGTAGGCGACGCCCACCACGCTACCTCCCTCGCGCCCGCGGCCCGGAAGGGCCGCCGCTCCGTCCAAGTCTTGCCGGCACCGGCCCACTCCTCCACCCGGCCACCCAGCAGTCTACAATGGCCTGGGCGGCCGGGTGGGGGAGTGGGCTGGAACCGACTCCGCCAACGGCGGAAACGTGCTAGCTGCCGGCCGGGTTGGCCACCGCGCCGGCACCGACCCCTTCGGCCCGGCGTTCCGCCAGCACGCCGTAGAACGCCGGCCAGCAGATCAGGTAGCTGGCCGCAGCCACCAGCAGCACCACGGACAGACCGTAGACCACCCCGACGATCGGCACCAGCACGGCCCCCACCACCGAGAAGGAGCCGTTGATGCCCCAGGCCCACAAGAAGAAGTGCTCCTTGTTGAGCCGCGACAGGCTGGCCATGCCGGTGGCGAACGGGAAGCCCATCAGGAAGGCCAGCGGGAACAGCACCGCCAGGCTGGCGATGATCCTCAGCCAGTTGGGCAGCACGCCGATGACGTCCAGCAGCGGGTCGATGCCCAGCGCGAACAGCACGATGAGTGCGGCGATGGCCACGAAGATCTTGGGCATCACGGTGCGCGCGCGATCGAGGAAGCGGCCGGACAGGTAGCTGCCGAGGCCGGAGAACACCAGCATGCCGGTGATCAGCACCGAGGCGGAAATCGTGGGGTTGGCGAGCGCCAGCACGAATTTGGAAATCAGCGCGATCTCCACCACGATATAGCCGAGCCCGAGGCCGAAGAAGTACACCACCACGCCCAGCTTGCCCGGCTGGCGGGAGAAGATGGTGCGCCAGCCGAAAATCATCGGCAGCACCAGCAGCAGCAGGCCGAAGGCGCTGGCCAGCGCCAGGGTGGCCCACAGCAGCAGGTAGCCCCACTGGTCGGACACCGCATCCAGCATGCCGGCGAAGGTGCCCATGTCGCGCGTCTTGATGTAGCCGGCGAAGTAGGGCTGGTCGTTGGTCAGCGGGCCGACATCGAAGATATAGGAGTCCGACACCAGCTCGGCCTCGTCGGCGATCAGGTGCGACCACACCAGCCGGTAGAGCGTGGTGGCCGACATGTCGACGTCGGCGCCTTCGGTTTCCAGCCGCTCGGGATCGAAATAGAGGTCGTTGAACGCCTGGAAGATGGCCGGGCCGTCGTCGCGGTCCCAGGTCTGGCCGGGGGCGTAGAGCACGTCGAAGGCCATGGCGCTGGAGTGCTGGGTGAGCGCCTGGGTGTCCGCCACGTCGAAGCCGCCGCGGCTGAACATCACCGTGACCGTCGACAGATAGGTGTGGTTGACGAAGAAGTGGTCGGCGATGTCCCCGCCCACCACGTCGCGCGCCGCCGCCGCCATGGTGGAGAACAGGCGCAGCACCGCCTTGGGCGGGTTTTCGCGGTTCCAGATGGTCACCGCCAGCACGCCGTCGTCGCTCAGCGCCCGCATGTAGGCGGCCATGCTTTCTTCGGTGTAGGCGTACTGCTCGAACACCGAGATGCCGCCGGGGCTGGACAGCCCGGTGGAGTCCGGCAGGCTGAAATCGATGATGTCGAAGCGCTCGTCGGTGTTGGCGGCGAACAGCCGGCCCTCGTAGGGCACCACCGTCACCCGCGGATCATCCAGGAAGCGCCCCGTCCACTCCGCCACAAACGGGTCGTCGCGCACCGCGTCCAGCACCATGGGGTTGGATTCGGCCACCGTCACCTGGCGGGCGCCGGCCGCCAGCGCCACCTGGGTGGAGATGCCGCCGCCCAACTGCACCACGAACACGCTGGGCTCGTCGGGGTGCAGCACGAAGGGCTGATACATCGGCAGGAAGCGGAAATACGCCTGCTGGCTTTCCGGCAGCTCGCGCATGATGCCGACGGGGCCGCTGGAGTCGAAATACATGCCGAGGAAGGCGTCGGACGGCATTTCCGACATGTTCAGCGCCGCCATGTCCGACAGGCCGGGGGCGAAGTGGAAATAGGTGGAGTGGTAGACCTCCACATAGCCCAGCGGGCTCGCCGCTTCGTACACCCGTTCTGAATCGGGGAAGGCGCGGGCGTAGCTGACGCCCTTGTATTCCGACACCACGATCTGCGGCAGGCTGATCGCCGCCACCGCACTGCCGGCCGCCAGCACCAGCAGCACCGCCAGGCGCACCATCTGGCCGTTGGAAACGAACCACAGCGTGCCGGCCACCGCCCACATGGCCAGCGGCACCAGGATCAGGTCGTCGGGGAAGACGACATACATGCACAAAAGGAAGGCGAGCCCGCCCAGGCCCGACCCGCCCATATTGGCGAAGTAGACCTTCCCGAAGCTCTTCTGGCCGCGCAGGAACACCAGGCCTAAGAACAGCGCCCCCGGCACGAACGGCAGGAAGTACAGAACGAAGTTCAGCACCAGCCGGTCCATCTGGGCCGGATCGGAGATCAGGAAGATCGGGTTGAAGGCGTACATCTGCGCCAGCGTGTTGGCCGCCACCATGAGCGGCCCGAAGCTGAGCAGGGCGCCGGTGCACCACACCCCCCAATGGCGGTCGAAGGTGCCCTTGGCGATCACCATCACCGCGCTGACCACGCCGAAGCCGAACATGGCGATGGACACCACCAGCGAGCCGAAATGGGCCCAGCTCGCGATGGAGAACACGCGCATGGTGCCGATCTGGAAGGCGATGATGGCGCCCGAGATCAGCGCGATGGTGATGTAGAACGGAAGGGAGACGCCGGCACGTGCAGCGGCGGAGCGGCCCTCCGTTACTGCGACCAGGTGCCGCCTCCCTGGCGGGTGAAGGGCACGAAGCTCACCGTACGGCGGCCTTGGTACATGTCGTCACGGGTGATGGAGATGTTGCCGGACGCGTCCTCCGTCTTCTGCACGCGCAGCAGCGTCTGGGCACCCAGCGGTCCCACCGGGATCACCATGGTGCCGCCGACGGCAAGCTGCTGCAGCAGGTCCGGCGGAATGTGGTCGATGGCGGCGGTGACGATAATGGCATCGAACGGCGCGTACTCGTCCCAGCCGTAATAGCCGTCCGACGCGCGGCTGGTGATGTTGGCGTATTCCGGGAAGGCGCCGGCCGCCATCTCGTCGTAGAAGCCGCGGGTGCGCTCGGCCAGCGGCTCGATCACCTCCACGGTGTAAACCTGGTCGGTCAGATAGGACAGGATGGCCGACTGGTAGCCGGACCCCGTGCCGATCTCCAGCACCTTCTGGCCGGGCTGCAGGTCCAGCCCCGAGGTCATGCGGCCGACGATGTGCGGGCCGGAGATGGTGACGCCGTAGCCGATGCCGAGGAAGGCGTGGTCATAGGCGCGGTCGCGGTTCTGCGGCAGGCAGAAGTTCTCGCGCGGCGCCAGCAGGAAGGCGCCGATTTCCTTTTCGCGCCACAGGTCGCCGTTGCCCACCAGGCGCTGCATGCGGTCGAACCGCCAGCCCAGCATCTCGGCCTCTTCGCCGCGGCCCTGCGCCAGCATGTAGTCGATGAACGCCTGCCGGTCGGTCAGCGGCGGGCGCTGGATGGTGGAGATGTCGAAGCGGTCCTGGGCGCGGGCAGCGGTCAGCGGGAAGCCGGTGCCCAAAGCGGCCCCAGCGGCGGTCATGGCGGCGGCGGCCAAGGTCTGGCGCCGCGTCAGGCGGCCGGGGTCGAAAGCAGTCATGAGTCGCCTCGCAGGTTGATGACGCCCGCTGGGTGTATGACAATCCTGGACCGAGTGTCCATAAGGGAAACCGGCGCGTTAACGGTGCGGGCACTTCGGTCGCGCCGGCCGGAAGAGGGCTCCGTGCCACGACCCATGGAGCAGCGAATAGGGACCAAAGTTTGACCGACCGACCCGCCGATGCCGTTCGCCCGCCCCGCAGCCACCCGGCTGCCGGTTTCCGGGAGATGGTCGCCCAGGCGGTCGAGGTGCGAACCCGTAAGGTATTGGCGGAAATCGCTCCTTCCGGCGCGCCGACGGCGCCGCTGCCGTTCATGATGGCGGCATCGTTCCGCGAGACCTATGGCCGCATCCTGCGCACCGGCGTGGTGCCGCTGCTGTTCGTCACGCCGGCCATGCGCTCGCTGGAAAAGGCGCACGAGTGGTCGCCGGGGGATCGGATTCGCGTGTTCGAGATCCTCACCCTGCCCGACAACCCGATTCGCGAAGCGTGGGACCGTGCCTGGGGAACGCTCTGGGCGACTCGCGGCGTGGCGCTGGCCGGCCAGGGTGCCAACGGCCAGGGCGACGGCCGCGACCAGGCCAAGAGCGGCATGCTGGCCCGGCTCGGCCGCCTGATGGGGGGCAAGCCGGCCGCCGGCCCGCCGCAGCCCGGTGCCGCCCGGCCCGCACCCTACCCCAGCGGCGATACCGTGAGCTTCCGCGAACTCATCGATCGGCACGCCGTCACCCACGGCTACCGCTCGCCCGAGGATGACGACATCCACGCCCTGGAGGAGCTGATTCGCGTGCCGCCCGCCATGCTGAACAAGGCGTGGGGGGAGATCGCGGACATGCACATGCGGGAGTTCAAGCCGGTGGGGGTATCGCGGGCGGAGAAGGGGGCGCTGACCGGCACCATGGTGCGCTGGCAGCGCAGCCTGCCGCCCTTCATGGGCGAGTTCCTGCTGATTCGCGCGGCGACGGACCTGGAATACTGCGACTTCCCCTTTATGCGGCAGCTTATCCACCTGCTCTGCGACGACCTGGACCCGCACGAGCGGGCGCTGCCGCTGCTCACCGAATATCAGGCCTCGCTGCCCAAGATCATCCGCTGAGCCGGTGCGGCGGCGCATTGCCTGTTGACATGAAGGAATAAAATCTTAAAACCAATCCCGGCGTCGCCCGAACTGTGTCCAGTCGGCGCCGCCCCGGCCACCGGCCAACCCAAACGAACCGCCGTGCGCACCCGTGCAGGACTGAGGTCCTCGGGAGCTGCGGCGGTTTTCGCGTTTCGGGCCCGGTGTCCGGTCCTTCCTGGGGCCGGGTACGGCCGCCGCCTGTGTGGTTTTTCAGGTCGGCACCGGCCCGCACCTCCACCCGGCCGCCCAACCCAGTGTGGAGCATTGGGCGGCCGGGCGGGGGTGCGGGCTGGCGCCGGTCTGCCTGACGATGACCTCCGGCGGCGACAACCGGCAGCGCCCCGCTTTCCTGCGGCTATCGCGCAACGGGAGTTAGGGCGAGAGATGTCCACAAGTATCGACAAGGCGTTCGTCAAGCAGTTCGAACGCGAGGTGCATGAAGCCTATCAGCGGATGGGCTCCAAGCTGCGCAACACCGTGCGCTCCAAGGGCGAGGTGCGCGGGTCTTCGACCACCTTCCAGAAGATCGGCAAGGGTACGGCGGCGGTGAAGTCCCGCCACGGCCAGGTGCCGGTGATGAACCTGGACCACACGCCGGTGGAGTGCGAACTCAGCGACTACTATGCCGGTGACTGGGTGGACCGGCTGGACGAGCTGAAGATCAGCTTCGACGAGCGCCAGGTGGTGGCCAATGCCGGCGCCTACGCGCTGGGGCGCAAGACCGACGAGCTGATCATCGCGGCCCTCGACGACGCTGCCGTGGCCGAGGCCGAAGACGGCACCACCAAGCTCACCGAAACCAAGGTGATGGCAGCCCTGGAAGTGCTCGGCGCCAACGAGGTGCCGGACGACGGCCAGCGCTACGCCATCGTCGGCTGGCGCCAGTGGGCCGACCTGCTGGGCCTGGAGGAGTTCTCCAGTGCCGACTACGTGGGCCCCGACGAGCTGCCCTGGCGCGGCACCCAGGCCAAGCGCTGGCTGGGCACGCTGTGGATGCCCCATTCCGGCCTGCCGCTGGCCTCCGACGTGCGCACCGGCTTCTGGTACCACAAGACGGCCGTGGGCCATGCCTCGGGTGCCGACGTGGAGACCGACGTCACCTGGCACGGCGACCGGGCGGCCCACTTCGTCAACTCCATGATGAGCCAGGGCGCCTGCCTGATCGACCCCACCGGGGTGGTCAAGCTGCCCTGCCTGGAGGCTGCCGCCTAGGACTGACGTCCGGGCAGCACCTGCCACCCCCCATCCCGGAGGAGATCTCCATGAGCTGCGACCTCAACAATCTCAGCGTGCTGGCCTACGCCAACGGCTTCACGCTGTGGCACTACACCACCGAAGACGTCGACACCGATGTGGACGACGCCGACTACTTCCTCGACGCCAGGGACCTGCTGAAGGTGGGCGACATGATCCTCGCCAACACCGAGACGGCGGAAGCCAGCCCCAAGGGCGGCATCTTCCGCGTGCTGGCGGTGTCCGACACCTCGGTCGACGTCTCCAACATGACCGCGGTGGGTGCCACCAACACCTAGCCGATCCCACCGACCATCCCGCCGAACAGGGGCGCGGCCGCAGCAGCGGTCGCGCCCTTCGTCGTTTTCCCTCCCGGAGATCAGTCCATGGCCCTGTCCGCCGTCGCCCTGGCCAACCGCGCGCTCCTGAAGATCGGCGCTGCGGCGATCCAGGGGTTCCACGATGCCAGCACCGAAGCCGACCTGGCCAACGCGTTCTATGGGCCGACCCGCGACGCCCTGCTGTCCGCCTATCCGTGGTCGTTCGCCACCGCCCAGGTGGAGCTGAACCGCCTGGCCGACGTGCCGCTGGCCGATTTCGCCAACGCCTTCCAGCTTCCCGACGGCACGCTGCGGGTGCTCTCCGCCGGGTCCGGCGGGCGCAGCCGCGGGCTGGCCTACCGCATCGTCGGCCGCCGCCTGCTCACCGATGCCGCCCGCGTGGTCGCCAGCATCGTCTTCCGGCCGGAGGAGGGCGACACGCCGGCCTTCTTCGATGCCGCGCTGATCGACCGGCTGGCCGCCGAGCTGTGCATCCCGCTGACGGAAAGCACCTCGCGCGCGGAATCCCTGAACCGCCTGGCGGAGGACGCGCTGCGCCGCGCCCGCCTGGTCGATGCCCAGCAGGACACGCCCCAGCAGATCGACGACTTCGTGCTGCTGGCCGATCGCGGCTGACGGGACGGGACAAAGCCATGACCCGTGTGCGCCTCCACCAAACCAGCTTCACCGCCGGCCAGGTTGCCCCCGCTTTGCTCGGCCGGTCCGAC
Organism: Rhodospirillaceae bacterium; assembly: GCA_020425485.1. GTDB lineage: Bacteria > Pseudomonadota > Alphaproteobacteria > DSM-16000 > Inquilinaceae > JACKIH01. The sequence continues at coordinate 16,249 of JAGQRL010000086.1, read as the reverse complement.
CTCAGGCTCTACCAGAACGGGGCGGCCACCCTCACCAACGTGCTCATCCTGCCCACCGGCGGGGTGCGCCGCCGCCCCGGCCTGCGCCATGTGGCAGGGCTGCCCGGCCGCGCCCGGCTGATCGCGTTCGAGTTCAACACCGAGCAGGTCTATCTGCTCGCCATCAGCGATGGCCTGGTGACGGTGATGGCCGATGGCGAGACGGTGGCGACGCTGGCCGCCCCGTGGAGCGAAGCCCAGCTCGCCGGCCTCACCTGGACCCAGAGTGCCGACACCCTGCTGGTGTGCCATCCGGAGGTGGAGGCCCGCAGCCTCACCCGCCACGGCGCGGCCGACTGGCGCCTGGAAGCCTGGAGCTTCGCGGTGGTGGAGGGGGTCGACAAGCGGCCGTTCCACCGCTTTGCCGATGCCGCCATCACGCTCACCCCGTCCGCCACCAGTGGCGCCATCACCCTCACCGCATCGGCCGCGGCGTTCGATCCCCTGCATGTGGACCTGCCCTTCCAGGTGGCCGGCAAGCAGGTGACCATCACCGCCGTGGCCTCCGCCACCGTCGCCTCCGCCACCACCGTGGAGACCCTGGACGGCACCGGTGCGACCATAGACTGGCAGGAGCCGGCCTGGTCGCCCCTGCGCGGCTGGCCGGTGTCGGCGGTGTTCCACAAGGACCGGCTGGTGGTGGGCGGTGCGCGCGACCTGCCCAACCGCATCTGGATTTCGCGCTCCGCCGACCTGTTCAACTTCGACACCGGATCCGGGCTCGACGACGAGGCCATCGAGTTTCCCATCCTGGCCGACCAGGTGAACGCCGTGCGCGCGGTGTTCTCCGGCCACGATCTGCAGGTGTTCACCGCCGGGGCGGAATGGGTGGTCACCGGCGAACCGCTGAGCCCGGACTCCGTGGAACTGATCCGCCAGACCCGCGTCGGTTCGCCGACCGAACGCTCGGTGCCGCCGCGCGATGTCGATGGCGCCACCCTGTTCGCCAGCGGCGATGGCGGCGGCGTGCACGAGTTCCTCTATGTCGATGTGGACAGCGCCTATACGGCACTGGACCTGGCCCTGGTGGCGGGCGAGCTAGTGCGCGATCCGATCGACCAGGACTACGACCGGGTGGGCCGCCTGCTCTATGTGGTGATGGCCGATGGCACCATCGGCGCGCTCACCGCATATCGGGCCGAACAGGTGACCGCCTGGACGCGGCTGGAAACCGACGGTGCCGTTGGCGCCATCGCCATGGTGGGCGGCATTGCCCATGTGGCGGTGCTGCGCGCCGGCGTCTGGTCGGTGGAAGCGTTCGACGCGGCCGTGGCGCTGGACGCGGCCCTGACCGGCAGCGACGCCGAGGGTACGGCCAACTGGCTCGGCCTCGACCACCTGGAGGGCCGGGAGGTGCGCGTGCTGGCGGACGGCAGCGATCTCGGCCTGCTGACGGTGGCGGGCGGGGCGATCACCCTGCCGGTGCCGGCCTTCCAGGTGCATGTCGGCCTGCCCTTCCGCCACGTCATCGAGCCGCTGCCCGCGGCCCCGTTTGCCGGCGCCAGCGGCAGCCTGGGCGTGGCGCTGCGGCCCGTGCGCACGATCTTCCGGCTCTTGGAAACCGCAGCCCTCAGGGTCGACACCGGCCGCGGGCCCACCGCCATTCCGCTCGGCACGCTCAACCAGGCTTCGGGCTTCGGCACCGCGCCGGCGCCGATCACCGGCGACCGCACCCTGCGCCACCTCGGCTGGACACGCAGTTCCGACCGGGCGCTGTGGCGCATCGACCAGGACGACCCGGTGGGGTTCTGCCTGCTCTCCGCAACCACTGAAGTGAAGGTGAACGACTGATGGCCGGTATCGAATCCATCGCCGCTCTGCTCGGTGTCGCCAGCGGTGTCGCCGGCATGGTGCAGCAGAACCGCGCCGCCCAGGTGGAGTCCCAGCGGCTGTCGGCCCAGGCCGACGCCAATGTGGCGGCCGCCGCCCGCGAGCAGGAGGAGATCGCGCGCGAACGCGCGGAGACCGAGCGCGCCCGCCGGGCCGCCCTGCGCCGGGCCGTCGCCAGCCAGCGCGCCAAGCTGGGCGCCCAGGGCATTTCCAGCACCGAAGGGTCCGGCGAAGCGCTGCTGCTGGGCCTGGTGAACGACAGCGCGCTGGACGCTGCGGAGGCGGAGGACGAACGCCGCGCCGCCCTCAGCCGCATCCGCGAGGAGCTGGCGGGCCAGCAGACCCTCAGCCTGCTCGACCAGGAGCGCCTCAGCCTGCGCCAGCCCACCGCGGCGGAACGGCTGGAAGACACCTTCTCCCTCGGCCGCAGCCTCATCCAGTAAGCCGGAAGGACCCCCATGACCTCCCAGTTCCAGGTGCCGGATACGCCGCCGGTGGTGCAGTACATCGCCGACGGTTCGCAAACCGGCTTCGCCTTTCCCTTTCCCATCATCGATGCCGCCGACCTGCAGGTGCTGGTGGGGGCGGGCGACCTCTCGGCCTCCGTGGAGATCGCCGGCGTCGGCACCAGCGATGGCGGCACCGTTGAATTCCCCTCCGCGCCGGCCGCCGGCCAGGTGGTGACCCTGCGCCGCGCCATGGCCTACCAGCGCACCACCGATTTCCTGCAAGGGGCCGCCCTGCGCGCCGATGCCTTCAACGAAGCCTTCGATCGCCAGGTGATGATGGTGCAGCAGGTGGCCGACCAGATGGGCCGTGCCGTGCGCGCCGCCGATTTCGACCTGCCGGCCAGCCTGGTGCTGCCGGACAGGGCCTCGCGCGCCGGCTGCATGCTGGGCTTCGACGGTGAGGGCAACCTGCAGCTCGTGGCCGGTGACGATGCCGCCACGCCGTACTTCGTGGCATCCCCCGGCGGAGCGGCCCGCGATGTCTACGCCAAGCTGCAGGACGCGGTGTCGGTGAAGGATTTCGGCGCGGTGGGTGACGGCACCACGGACGATACGCCGGCCTTCCTGGCCGCCCTGGCGGGGGCCGCAGCGGTGGAAGTGCCGACCGGCCGTTACCGCCTCACCGCCACGCTGACGCTGACGGAAGGCCAGAGCCTGTGGGGCCGCGGCGATGCCTCGGTGCTGGCCATGGAGTCCGCCCTGCCGCTGCTGGTGATCGCCGGCGGCTACACCAGCGTCCACCACCTGCGCCTGGAAGGCGGCTCGGTCGGCGTGCGCTTGAAGGCCGCTGCCACCGCCTGCGTGAACAACGTGCTGGGCGACCTCAGCCTGTGGGACCAGGGGGTCGGCATCGAGCTGGACGGCGGCGACGACACTGCCAAGCCCTGCTACTGGAACAATGTCCACGACGTGCTGGTGGCACGGCCGACCGGCGATGGCGTGCACCTGCACGTGAGCGGCGCCGGCGATACGCCCAACGCCAACCGCTTCGCCCGGCTGCGCGTCTACAGCCTGGCGGCGGCCACCACCGGCAGCGGCATCCATGTGGAAGACGGGCGCTTCAACAACAGCTTCACCGATTGCGAGGTGAACCTTGCGGACACCGCCCATAGCTGCGTGCGCCTGGGGGCGGCGAGCGATGGCACCCTGTTCGTCAACCTGTACACCGAAACGACCGGTGGGGTGGCCAATGTGCTGCTGGAGGCGGGCTCGGCGAATACCTCACTCACCAACCTGCTGGCGGCCAGCGGCGGGGCGGCGATTTCCGACCTGTCGGGCGGCGCGTATACCGCGCGCAATGCCGGCTACCCGGAACGGAACCGCCTGGCGCTGACCCGCGCCACCGAGCTGGTGGTGGAACGCCTCGGCTTCGATATCGACTATCTGGAACCGGCCGGCGGCGGCACCGTGGAGCCCGACCTCGCCAAGTCCGTCTACCTGGTGTCGGCCAGCGGCGGTGCGGTGACCTTCGTGCTGCCGGCCGCCGCCGACGCGGCCGGCCGCCAGGTCATGGTCAAGAAGGTCGATGGCTCGGACGATGCGGTGTCGGTGGAGGAGGACGGCGGCAGCGGCCCCGATGGCCGGGCGGCCGTGCTCGCCGCCCGCTACGAGCAGGTGACGGTGCTGTCCGACGGCACGGACTGGCATGTGGTCGCCAGCTCCAAGCCGCGCATCGACGGCAGCTTCCACGACAGCGAAGCGGTGGTGACGGTGGATCCCGGCCGGCCGATCCATCTGGTGAGTGCCTTTTCCGGCGCCGTCACCGTCAACCTGCCCGATCCCACCGATGCCCAGTCCATCGGCCGGCTGCTGACGGTGAAGAAGACCGATCCCAGCGGCAACGCCGTCACCGTCACCCGCGCCGGCGGCACCGGGCCGGACAATGCCAATGTCACCCTGTCGAGCCAGTACGCCTTCGTCAGCGCCTATTGCGACGGGGCCGCCTGGTGGACCGTCGGGCGTAGCTGACCCCAGCATGTCCGATGACGAGTTTGAGGCGGCACGGGGCGAAGTTGCCCTGCTGCTGCCCGTTGCCCTGCACCGGGCGGTGGAAAGCTACCGCCGCTTCGCCGTGCTCAAGGTCGCCGATCCCGACGATCCCAAGGCCTTCGCCGCCCACCATGCCGCCTGCAAAGCGGCACTTCAGCACCTGGAAACGCTGGCCAAGCTGGCCCGCTGGGCAACCGACACCGAGGACGCCGGTGCTGGCAGCGACGACGAGGCGCTCGCCCGCATGGTCCACGATGCCCGCACCGCCCTGGAGCAGCTTCCCGCCCATCCCGAAGACGAGATCTGAGTTGGTCGGCACCAGCCCGCACCCCCACCCGGCCACCCAAGCCATTGTCCGTGATTGGGGGCCGGGTGGGGGCGAGCCGGAACCGCGTTTGCCGAAAGTCACGTCACGCCCATGATCGCGCTCACCTTCCCGGAATTCGTGGCGGTGTGGAATGCCGCCCGCCAGGGCCAAGGCACGCCGGACCACCTGAACCGCATGGCCCGCTGGCTGGAAGCACGCTGGCGGGCGGGCGACCGCCAGCTCCTGCTGATGGCCTTCCGCAACAGCGGCAAGAGCACGCTGGCCGCCCTGTTTGCCGCCTGGCTGCTGCGCCTCCACCCGGACCTGCGCCTGCTGGTGCTGGCGGCCGATCTGGCACTTGCCCAGAAGATGGTGCGCAACACCAAGCGGGTGATCGAACGCCACCCGGCCACCCGCGGGCTGAAGCCGGCCCGGCCCGACCAGTGGGCGGCGGACCGCTTCACCATCCGCCGGCCGTCGGAGCTGCGCGACCCCTCCATGCTGGCCCGCGGCGTCTCCGCCAACCTCACCGGCAGCCGCGCCGATGCGGTGATCTGCGACGATGTGGAGGTGCCCAACACCTGCGACACCGCGGTGAAGCGGGCCGACCTGCGGGCGCGGCTGGCGGAGATCGACTACGTGCTGACGCCGGGCGGCCTGCAGCTCTATATCGGCACGCCCCACACCTACTATTCGATCTATGCCGATGAGCCGCGGGCGGAGCTGGAGGAGGCGGCCCCGTTCCTGGCCGGCTTCCGGCGGCTGAAGATCCCGCTGATCGGTGCGGACGGGCGCTCGGCCTGGCCGGAGCGCTTCACAGATGGGGCCATCGCCCGCATCCGCCGGCAGACCGGCCCCGCCAAGTTCTCAAGCCAGATGCAGCTTGAGCCGGTGGCGGCGAGCCAGTGCCGGCTCGATCCCGACCGGCTGCGCGCCTATGGCGGCGAACTGGACTATCGGGAAAGCGGCGGCCGGCCGGTGCTGTCCCTGGGCGGTGTCGTGCTGGTGTCCGCCGCCTGCTGGTGGGATCCCGCCTTCGGGGCCGGGTCCAGTGCGGCGGGGGGCGACGGCAGCGTGGTCGCCGCGGTGTTCGGGGCGGCCGATGGGCGCAGCTTCCTCCACCGCATCCAATGGCTCAACCGGCGCGACGGGGCCGCCGCCGACGGCGACGAGGCAACCCGCCAGTGCCGCCTGGTGGCCCGCCTGGTGGGCGAGCTGCTGGTGCCGGCGGTGGCGGTGGAAACCAACGGCCTCGGCCGCTTCCTGCCGGGCGTGCTGCGCCAGGTGCTGGCGGCCGAAGGGCTTGCCGCCTCCGTCATCGAACAGGCGAGCCACACGCCGAAGGATCGCCGCATCCTGGAAGCCTTCGATGCCCGGCTGGCGGCGGGCAGCCTGTTTGCCCACCGCTCGGTGTTCGCCACGCCCCTGATCGGCGAAATGCGCGAGTGGCGGCCGGGGCAAAACGCCGGCCACGACGACGGGCTGGATGCCGTGGCGGGCGCGCTGTCCCTGGAACCGGTGCGCCTGGGCAGCGGCCCGCGCCCCGCGGCGCGGCCCGATTGGCGGGGCGGCGCCACCCACATCGCGGCCACCGGCTTCGAGCCGTGACCCGCACCACACCACTCACTCACCCCGGGGGCCGCATGGCCCCCGTTTTCGTTTCCAGCCGCCGAAAGGAGGGAAGGATGGATGACCTGCCCACATTCGATCCGCTGTGGTGGATCAGCATGGTGGAGTTGCCGGCGCTGGCCGGGCTGTTCTGGATGATCTGGCGGGCCCGCCGCGATGCCGGGGAGGAGGCGGCCGAGCTGCGCCAGCGCTCCGACGACGGCGACGCCCGGGTGCGCGCCGACCTCGCCGATTTCAAACTGGAGGTGGCGCGGGAATATGCCTCGCTGGCTTCGCTGAAGGATGTGGAGCGCCGCCTGGTCGCGCACCTGCTGCGCATCGAGGACAAGCTGGACCGCACCGGCCATCCCCAGGGCGTGGGGGTGGCACCATGAGGGTGGCCCACCGCACCAACGATCCGCTGATGTTCGACCACGCGCTGGACCGCACGCGCCAGGCCGGCCGCATGGTGCGCCTGCTCGGCCACCTGGCCGACCGGGTGGAGGATGACGGGCTGCTGGCCGTCTCCTACACCCTGCTACGCCGCGCCCGGGCGGCGGGAGACCTGGACCGCGCCATGGCGCAGATGGCCGGCGACCTCGGCCTCACCCGGCCCAAGGTGCTGGCGCCGGGGGCGGCGCTGACGCGGTGCGCGCGGGCTGCGGTGCAGGCGCTGGCCGGCACGCGGGTCGATCCCGCCACCGGCGCCAACCGTCTGCACGACCGCGCCCGCCTGCCGGACTGGGCGCGCCACGCCGTGCCCATCGCCCGCATCGGCCCGCTCGCCTTCTATCATCTGGACGAGGAGTGAGGGGTCGTCGGCAAGTGCTCGTCTGACCAAACGTACATAGGTTTGCCGATCCCGCCTCCTTGTAAGTCCATTGTTGACCTGATAGGGATTGACAGGAACGTGGGCATAGCGACCGCAGAGCCAGCTATGAGCGATGACCCAGATCCGCCAGGCACTCCTGTCAACGCGGTGGTCTTCGACTATATCAAAGCGAGTGGCTTTCGTGCCGTGCGAGCGGATGGCGCGATCGGTTCGACGACTCCAAACGGACATATTCATATGGCCCTGTACTCCGAGCGGGAGGCCATTCCTCGCCGGACAGTTGTGGCGCTAACGGAGCAGGGAACATTGGGCGACGTTGTCGAAGTACAGACTAGAGGATCCATCGTTCGCGAAATGGAGGTGGATATCTTCTTGACGCAAGAAGTCGCGGAATCGATACACGCATGGCTCGGAGATAGAATTAAAGAAACGAAGAGCCGCGGAGAAAAGCAATGAGCATGCTTCTTGATACAGGAAGTGGAGGAGTCTATTCAAGCATTGGAGTGCCAAGTTTCTCGGCCCTGAGATTTGTGAGATATCGCCCAAGCAGACGAGATTTTGTTGGTGAGTTTGACGCATTGCTCCGGAATTGGAGATACAAGGCGCGCTCAATGTCATCATCGGATCAGATAATAAATCTTCCCGAGTTTGCGCGGATTGTCGAAATGGGGAAGAAGGTGGTTCCACTGATAATCAACGAGCTGCGGAGCAGACCTGATCATCTGGTTGCTGCCATGGTGTTGATTACAGGTGAGAGTCCAATCACTGACAGAGAGAGAGGCGATATGTACAAGATGGCAGATGCTTGGATCGACTGGTATGAGCGAAATCGATAGTGCGATATACGAGCTGAAACAAGAATTCCCCAACCTGGGGAGCCAAGCTAAAATTACTAGTCCATCAACGGAGACTTACAATTGTATTGCCTGCGCTGCCGGAGATACTTCTCGGTGGTGGTGGCCCGACTATCTTGGCGTTGCCTATTGGCCTCCCCGATGCCGACGTGCAGTTACCCTTCCAGCTTTTCAATTGGCGTTTGAGTCCATCGGATTTCGGCTCTGTTCTGGTGGGGAATATCAGGAAGGATATGACAAGATAGCCATATTTCACAAGAATTCTGTGCCAACTCACGCGGCAAGACAAATAGATTTTGATGTTTGGTCGAGTAAGTTGGGGCAATGGTTTGATATTAGTCATAGTATTTCTTGTCTTTGTGGGTTTGGCGGGCAATCTTACGGTGAGATTGCATATTTTATGCGGAGACAGAGGGCGTGATTATTTATCAGGAAGTTGACGCCGCGAGATAGTACGGAAACGTTACAACTTCACGGCTGCCACACCAGCCCCACGGCGAAGTAATGCGCCGACCGACAGACCAGTATGAATGCATGCCGGCCGAGGATCACTCGCTTGCCATCGGCGGGTGGGTGGCTACTTTGGCCCGCCATGTCGCTCTACACCGCGCTACGTCCGCTACTGTTTCGCCTGCCGCCGGAAGCTGCCCACCGGCTGGCCGTCACCGCGCTGCGCACCGGCATGGGGCCGCTGCTGGGCGGCGGTGGCCCGCCCGAGTCGCGGCTCCAGGCCGCCATCGGCCCGTTGCGCCTGGCGTCGCCCATCGGCTTGGCTGCGGGGTTCGACAAGCATGCCGAAGCGGTGCGCGGCTGCTTTTCGCTCGGCTTCGGCTTTGTGGAGGTGGGCGGGGTGACGCCGCGCCCGCAGCCCGGCAACCCCAAGCCGCGGGTGTTTCGCCTGCCGGACCAGGCGGCGCTGATCAACCGCATGGGGCTCAACAGCATCGGCCAGGAGGCGGTGGCCGCCCGGCTGGCGACGCTGCGCCGGTGCGGGCTGCCAGGGCCGCTCGGCGTCAATCTCGGCTTCAACAAGGATGCCGCCGACCCGGCCGCGGACTATGTGGCGGGCATGCGCGCCTTTGCCGGGCTGGTGGACTTCCTCACCGTCAACGTGTCCTCGCCCAACACGCCGGGGCTGCGCGACCTGCAGCGGCGCGAGGCGCTGGTTGGGCTGCTCGGCCGCCTGGCCGAGGCGCTGGCGGCGGAACCGGTAAGGCCGCTGCTGTTCGTGAAGATCGCACCGGACCTCGATGGGGAAGGCGAAGCGGCGATCGCCGAAACGGTGCTGGCCGCGGGCGTCGACGCGCTGGTGGTGGGCAACACCACCATCGACCGTCCGGCGGAGCTGCCGGACTGGGCGAAGGGCGAAGCCGGCGGTCTCAGCGGCCGGCCGCTGAAGGAGCGCTCCACCGCCCAGGTGGCGCGGATGGCACGGCTGACCGGCCGGCGCCTGCCCATCATCGGCGTCGGCGGCATCGAAAACGGCGCCGATGCCTATGCCAAGATCCGCGCCGGCGCGTCGGCCGTGCAGCTCTACACAGCGCTGATCTACGCAGGGCCGGGGCTGGTGGGCCGCATCGCCGCCGAGCTGGCGGGCCTGCTGGCGCGCGACGGCCTGACGCTGGCGCAGGCCGTGGGCGCCGACCTCGACGGTGCGGCCCCGCCGGGGTGAGGCAGCGCCTGTGTGAGGCACTGCTGGCATCGGTGCGCACCTCCGCGATATATCTGAAGCCATCTCAAGAGCTTGCGAGCCCCGTATGAGCTTTCTGCGCCACTTCGCCATCGCGCTGTTCTATACGGCCGCGGCGATTGCCGTGGCGCTCACCCTGCCCATGGTGGTGCCCGATCTGGGGCGCTGGACGGCGGTGGCGCTGGGCGCGCTGATCCTGCTGTTCGGCGCCTTCTTGCATGACAGCACCACGCGCTCGCACCGCCGCATGGCGCTGCTGGACGCGCTGGAGGAAAGCCACGCCGCAGGTCGGCACCTGGTGGCTGAGTTGGCGGAGGCACGCGCGGAGCTGCGCGCCATTCGCGGCGGGCTGGCCGCCGGTAGCGTCGGCCTCGCCCCGGCCGCCGCCGTGGAGGACACCCCGGAGGAGGCGGAAGCCAAGCGGCGCGCGGTGCCGCTCGACCTCACCGCCATGATGCGCGAGCCGGAAGACCTGAGCGGCGGCGAGGTGACGGTGGCGGTGCGCAAGGCGGTGACCGACAACCGGGTGGAAGTGGCGACCTGGCCGATCATGCTGCTGCCCCAGCGCACGCCGGCCCATGTGGAGTGCTTTCCGCGCATCCCCGTGCGCGACGGCGCGTTCATCCACCCCAACCGCCATGCCGACCGGGTGAACGACACCGGCCACGCCGCGGAGATTGACCTGCGGGTGCTGCTGCGGGCGGTCAACCTGGCCCGCCTGCCGGGGCGCGACTGGCGCTCGCCCGCCTGCTTCGTCGCCCTGTCGCCGCACAACCTGCGCAACACCGCCTTCCTCGACGACATGGCCGCCTTCCTCGACGACAACCGCGAGGCCGCCAAGCGCATCGTGCTGGAGGTGGACCTGGACGACCTGCCGGTGATCGCCGGGTCGCGCAAGCCGGCGGTGGAGCGCATCGTCGGCTACGGCGTGCGCTTTGCCATCAGCGGTGTCGGCAAGGTCACCAATGTCGACCCCGACCTGCTGCTGCGCGCCCAGATCCGCTTTGTCATGGTGGAGGCACAGGCCCTGCTGGCCCAGGCGCGCAACGCCTTCAGCGGGTTCCGCATGGCCGAGGTGAAGGGCCGGCTGGACCGGGCGGCGGCCGACTTGATCGTCACCGATGTGGCGGACCAGGAAACCCTGCTGGAGGTTCTGGACGCGGGTGCCGACTTTGCCTCCGGCCCGGTGTTCGGCCCGCCAGCACTGGCGTAGGCGAAGCTACTCCCCGGCCCAGTCCGAGCAGACGTCGTCCAGGTTGGGGCGCTGGCGTTCTTTGGGTGCTTCCGACGATGTGCCGAGATAGACGAAGCCGACGATCCTGTCGGTCTCCGGGTCGTGGCCAAGGGCTTCCACCACCTCCGGCCGGAAGGCGGGCCACTCCGTCAGCCACTGGGCGCCGAAGCCCATGCCGCCGGCGGTGATGACGATGCCGTAGCACACCGCCCCCGCCGACAGGAGCTGTTCGACCTGCGGGATCTTGCGGCTTTCCACCGGCTTCAGCGTCACCACCAGCAGGAGCGGCGCGCGCTGCAGGCGGTTGCGCTCGAACTCAAGCTGCCTGTCGTTGGTGTCCGGGTTGTCGGCCTTGTAGAGCCGCTCCACCAGCTCGCCCAGCTTCGCCTGGCCGGGCTTGTGCACCACCTGGATGCGCCAGGGGGCGAGCCGCCCATGGTCGGGCACGCGAGTGGCGGCGCGCAGGATGGTCTCAAGCTGTGCTGTATCGGGAGCGGGATCGGCCAGCGTCTCGGCCTTGGGCGACCGGCGCGTGAGCATGAAGTCGACGACGTCCATGGAAGGTTCCAGTTCGGGCAACGGGGCGTCCGGTCCGACCGTGAGGCCGTGCACGGCAGATAGGCGCGCAGGCGGCCGCTTTCCACCCTGCTAGCGCGGTTCACGCGACTCGCCTGCCAGGATCGCCGCCAGCCCTTCGCGATAGCTGGGGTAGCGCAGGCGCACCTCCAGCTCCGTCTTGATGCGCCGGTTGGCGACGGTCTTGCGGTCGACCCAGAAGCCGCGCGCGGCGGGAGACAGGGTGGCCGGATCCAGCGGCTCCAGGGGTGGCGGCGCCACGCCCAGCAGGTCGCAGGCATACGCGGTCACCTCGTGGCTTTCCGCCGCCACATCGTCGGCGACGTTGTAGACGCCACCGGCCCGCGGCTGCGCCATGGAGGCCAGGAGCACCGCTGCCGCGTCGTCGGCATGGATGCGGTTGAACAGATGCCCGCCGGGCTTCTGCAGGCGCCGCGCGGTGCCGGCCCGCACCTGGTCCAAGGCACTGCGCCCCGGCCCGTAGATGCCGGCAAGCCGGAAGGCATGGCCGGCGCCGCCGATGCGGTTCGCCAGCGCCAACCACGCCGCTTCCGCCTCCAGCCGGCGGCGGCCCTTGGCGCCGCTGGGACGGTTGGCACTGTCCTCGTCCACCTTGGCCCCGCCATGGTCGCCATAGACGGCGGTGGAGGAGAGGTAGCCGATCCAGGTGCCGGGGGAGAGGTCTGCGGACAGCCTTTCGCCCAGCAGGCGCAGCACCGGGTCGCAGGGGGTGCCGTCGTCGGGCGGTACCGAGGAGACGAGATGGGTGGTCCCGGCCAGCGCGCCCACCGGCAGCTCGGGATGGTCGGGGCCGAAGGGTACGGCGTCGATCCCCAATGCCGCGAGCGCCCGGCAGCCATCGGCCGTGCGGGCCGTGCCGGCGACGCTGCCGCCGCGCTCCAGCACCGCGCGGGCCAGCGCCTTGGCCACAAACCCCACCCCGAAACAGAAAACGCGCATGGACACACTCGCTGCCTTGACCCGGTCACAGCGAAGCATAACCGTGGGCGCCGCCATGTCGGTAACCTCCCAACGCACCCGCCGCACCCGTTTTCGCCCCCGGCCGCTCAGCCTGGCGGTCCTGCTGGGCATCGCCCTGGCGGCGGGGACGGCCTCGGGCCAGGACGAAGCGCAGCACTACACCGAGTGCCTTGCCCAGGCGGCGGCGGATCCGGCCGCAGCCCTGGCCGATGCGCGAAGCTGGGAAGAGGCGGGCGGCGGCAACCCGGCGCGCCACTGCGCTGCCGCCGCCACCGCGGCCCTGGGCCGTCCGGCCGACGCCGCGCGCATGCTGGAAGACCTCGGCCTCGACCTCTTGGCCCAGGAGCCGGTGCTCGGCGTGCAGGTACTGCTGGAAGCGGGGGGAACCTGGCTCGATGCCGGGGCGGCGGACCAGGCGGTGCGCGTCTATTCCTGGCTGCTGGAGCAGATGCCCGACCTGCCCGACGCCCTGATGGCGCGGGCCTTCGCCCATGAGCGGGCGGGGGACGATGCGGCCGCCCTTGCCGATCTGGAGCAGGCCGACGAGGTGGCGCCCGGCGTCTTCCCCGATGCCGGGCTGCTGCGCGCCGTGCTGCTGCGCCGCCTGGGCCGGCTGGACGATGCCCTGGAGTTGCTCGATGCCCTGCTGGCCCGGCAGGCCGACGACCCGGCACTGCTGCTGGAACGCGGCAGCGTTCGCCTGCGCGCCGGCGATGGGGAAGGGGCGCGGGCCGATTGGCAGCGGGTGGTGGAAGTGGCGCCCGATACCGATCAGGCGGCGGCCGCGGCGGCCAGGCTCGCCCGGCTCGATGGCGCCGGCGGCTAGTCCTCGGTCCAGATTGCCCCGGCCAAGAATCGGCCCCCGCTACAGATCGGCCAGATCGCTGCGCGGCTGGCGGGCCTGGCGCGGCGACCAGCTTTCCAGGAACGTCGCCAGCTCCGGGTCGTCGGCATCTTCGATGGTGACCACCAGGCGCACGTAGAAATCGCCGCGGGTGTTGGTCTTGCGGTCCACCGTGCCCTTGCCCTTCAGGCGCAGCACGCGCCCGGAATTGGAGCCGCGCGGCACCTTCAGGGTGACTCGGCCGTGCGGCGTCGGCACCTCGATGGAGGCACCCAGCACCGCTTCGCGCAGGGTCACCGGCACGTCCATGTGGATGTCCGCCCCCTTGCGCACATAGTGGGCGTGGGGGGAAACGGCGATGCGCACCAGCGCATCCCCCGGTTCGCCGCCGCCGAAGCCACCGGTGCCGCGGCCGCGCAGGCGCAGCACGTCGCCGTCCTCCGTGCCTTCGGGGATGGTCACCTGCACCGAGCCGCCCTGCTGCAAGCGGATGGGGTGCTTGCCGCCGCGCACCGCCTCCAGGAACCCGATCTGCAGGTCGTAGGAGACATCGGCACCCTTGGTGTGGATGTCGTGGCGGGCGAAGAACTCCTCGAAGATGCTGGGATTGGGCCGCGTCTTCCAGCGGCTGTTGCGCGAGGCGCGGGCCGCCCGCTCGAACGGCGACATGGTTTCGTGGCCTTCGGCGTCGATCTCGTTGCGGTCGAAGCGGGCGCGCTTCTCCGCGTTGCCCAGAAGGTCGTAGGCGCTCTGGATTTCCTTGAAGCGCTGCTCGGCCGCCTTGTCATCGGGATGGCGGTCGGGGTGGTACTGCTTCACCAGGCGGCGATAGGCGGCCTTGATGGCATCGGCATTGGCGCTGCGGGGGATGCCGAGCACTTTGTAGGGATCGCGCATGGGGTCGGCGGAACCTGCTAGCGGGAATTTTCCGGTAATCTAGCGCCCGCGCCCGCCGGTGTCATTTGGCCAAGGCGAACTGGACGCATCACAAAGCCATGCCGGACCCGCACGGAGGTCCGGCACGGCAGCGCCCTGTGGGACGCGATCGGACCGCGGGCGGCTTCGCCCCCGGCCCTACGGCGCGATCAGTAGTACTGCACGATCTCCCAGGCGCCGGTGTAGGAGTTGCGGCAGGCCATCCCGCTGGATTGCTGCGGGTAGCCCTGGGCGTACAGCGTCTGGGTGAAGTTCTGGCATTCGCGGCCGTTGTACATGAAGGTCTGGCCGCTCGGCTGCACGTCGCCGGAATACTGCTGGGTCTGCCAGTTCTGCGGCTGGCCGGTGTTGAACGCCTGGTTGCCGGCGGCGTTGGCGGCGTTCACGTCGTTCTGGTCGAAGGTGGCGCCGAGCTGGTTGCCGACAAAGGCGCCCAGCAGGGTGCCGATGGCGGTGGCCGCAAGCTGGCCGCTGCCGCTGCCGAACTGCGAACCGAGCAGGCCGCCGGCCGCCGCACCGCCGACCGTGCCGACGGTCTGGCCGGTGCCCCAGCCACCGGGGCTGAAGGTGTTGCCCTGCGTCTGGCAGCCGGCCACAGCCATCCCGCCGACCGCCACGGCCGTAATCATCGCCAAGACACGCATCGCATCCTCCTTCGCACGCCTTCGGGCGAAATTCCGCCGGCGGACCCCGGCAGCACGCCCGCCGACCGGTTGGCAACCCTGCCTTCGCGCGGTCGGTGTTTTCCTATGCTGGCAGTCAATCTAGTCTGCCAACATCGTCACAACTATGGCCAAACCCCGACATGTCCGAGGTTCTTCCCCCCGACGACGACGCTGTCGCCCGTGCCGACGAGATCCCGTCGGACACCGATCCCGTGCGCCTTTTCGAGGGCTGGATGGCCGAAGCGGTGGCGGCGGAGGTGAACGATCCCAACGCCATGGCGCTGGCCACGGCGACGCCGGACGGCCGGCCCTCGCTGCGCATGGTGCTGCTGAAGGGGGTCGATGCCCGCGGCTTCGTCTTCTACACCAACTTCGAAAGCCGCAAGGGCACGGAGATCCTGGCCAACCGCAACGTGGCGCTGCTGTTCCACTGGAAGAGCCTGCGCCGCCAGGTGCGGGTGGAAGGGCCGGCGGAACAGGTGAGCGATGCCGAGGCCGACGCCTACTTCGCCAGCCGGCCACGCGGCTCGCGCATCGGCGCCTGGGCCTCGCGCCAGTCCCGCCCGCTGGGGGGGCGCGGCGAGCTGATCGGCGAGGTCGCCCGCTATGCCGCCAAGTTCGCCATCAGCGGCGTGCCGCGGCCGCCCCACTGGTCGGGCTTCCGGGTGGTGCCGGAGACCGTCGAGTTCTGGCGCGACCGGCCGTTCCGCCTGCATGAGCGGCTGGTGTTCCACCGCGCCGATCCGGCGGCGGCGTGGACCACCGAGCGCCTGTTCCCCTGAGCGGCACGGGACGGCGGCGGCAGACATGGGCACCGAGGAAAAGCTGACGGGCGAGGCGGCAGCGCGGCTGCGCGACCGTGCCACCTGGGCCAGCATTTCGGTCGCCGCCGGGCTCGGCGTGGTGAAGCTGGCGGCCTGGCTGCTCACCGGGTCTGTGGCGGTGCTGTCCTCGGTGGTGGACAGCGTCGCCGACCTCACGGCGTCGGTCATCACCCGCTTCACCGTCCATCAGGCCCACCGCCCGGCCGATACCTCCCACCGCTTCGGCCACGGCAAGGTGGAACCCTTAGGCGCCCTGATCCAGGCGGCGGCGATTCTGGGGTCGGCGCTGTTCGTGCTGGCCCAGGCGATCTTCCGGCTGGTGGAGCCGGTGCAGGTGGCGGTGCCGCTGGTGGGCCTGGTGGTGATGGTGGTGTCCATCGTCGTCTCCGTCGCCCTGGTCACCTTTCAGCGCAGCGTGGTGCGGCGCACCGGCTCCATCGGCATCGATGCCGATATGCGCCACTACGCCAGCGACCTGTTCCTCAACCTCGGGGTGATCGTCTCGCTCTACGCGGTGGAGATCACCGGTGC
>JAGQRL010000085.1:895-9195 GCA_020425485.1 Rhodospirillaceae bacterium | reverse complement strand
TGGCCATTTTCGCCTGGGAGGTGATCCGCGGCATCATCGAACGCTTCCTCGGCCGCACCGGCGACGACGGGGCGCCCGCCCACAGTGCGCGCATCCGCACCGTGCTGCCGCTGATGCGCAGCGCCGCCCTGGTGGTGCTGGCCACCGTCTCCACCCTGGTGGTGCTGTCGGAAATCGGCATCGACATCGCGCCGCTCTTGGCCGGTGCCGGCGTGATCGGCCTGGCCATCGGCTTCGGCGCCCAGACGCTGGTGCAGGACGTGATCACCGGCCTGTTCATCCTGCTGGAGGACACCATCTCGGTCGGCGACGTGGTGGTGGTCGGCGGCAATGGCGGCCTGGTGGAAGCCATGAGCATCCGTTCCATCCGCATGCGCGACCTGGCCGGCAACGTCTACACCATCCCGTTCAGCCAGGTGTCCCAGGTTCAGAACATGACGCGGGACTTCTCCTTCTACGTCTTCGACATCGGCATCGCCTATCGGGAGGACGTGGACCAGGTGATCGAGGTGGTGAAGCAGCTCGGCGAAGAGCTGGAAGCCGACCTGGACTATGGCCGCGAGATCCTCGCACCCATCGAGATCCTCGGCGTCGACAGCTTTGGCGACAGCGCGGTGATCATCAAGGCGCGCTTCAAGACCAAGCCGATCAAGCAGTGGTATGTCGGCCGCGAGTTCAATCGGCGCATGAAGAAGCGCTTCGACGAGCTGGGGATCGAGATCCCGTTCCCGCACATGACGCTGTATTTCGGCGTCGACAAGGCCGGCCAGGCGCCGCCCGCCAACGTCACCATGGACGCGCCGAAGCTGACGGAAGCGCTGGCCAAGGGCTTCGGCGACCGGCCGTCGCCCGCCGCGACGGGGCAGATGGGCACCGCGGTGTCGCCGCCGCCCCCGCCACCGCCGCCGCCGGCCGAGCCGTTCCATACGCCGGATGTGCGCGGCGACAGCCCGGCGGAAAGCTCGCCCGGCAACGACGGCGACCACTAGGCTCTCCACTGCGAGAGGACCGGGGCGGTTCCTACTGCCCCGGTCCCCTTGCGCTAGCGGTTGTCCAGTTGCGCCCGCACGGTATCGAGCCCCCGCCGGGTGATCCGGTAGGGTTTGCCCTGGCGTGAGCTGATCAGCCGCCGCTTCTTCAATCGGCGAAACAGCGGCAGATCGAATTCCGCCATGCAGAACCCGTCGCGCGTGAAGCAGTGGACTTCGGCGATGCGCCCGCCCTCGTCCCGCTCATGGCGGATCAGCCCGCCCTGGGCGAGGACATGCAGAACGCGTTGTTCTGCCTTCGATATGTTCATTGATCTTGGACTTCATGCCGGTCTGGGCCGATCCAGTCGGCCGCAGACACACCACATCAGCCGCACCGGATGCCCCGGTGCAGTGCCTCGTCCGCATCGTCACGCGATGCGGTCAGTGGTGGGCGACAGTCTCTGACATAAAGCCTGCTTGGGGTTGGACGTGGATCCAACGACGCGGCGGGTGGTAGATCCGCCGGCACTCCCTGTCAAGGATCGCCTCTGGGTATCCGGTCTGCGCTAGCGGCCGCGTAGCCTGAAGCGTTTTCGCCTCCGGCGGACTCGGCTCCGGCCCACGCCCCCACCCGGCCACCCAACGACAGTATGCTGATTGGGCGGCCGGGTGGGGGCGTGGGCTGGTGCCGCCTAGAACTTCAACGCTCTCGGCTGCCAACGCACCAGGGTGATCGCCACCCGGCCGTAGGCCCGCGTGCTCAGATGCATCGCCGCGTCCGGCAGGGTGGGTGGCGAGCGGCGGTCATGCTCCAGCGCGCACAGGGTTCCGGCGGCAATCCAGCCGGCGGCGGCCAGGGCCGCCAGGGCCGCCCCGGCGATATCCTCGCCATAGGGCGGATCGAGAAACGCCAGATCGCAGGCGGCCGGCGCAGCCGGCGGCTTCAGCGTATCGGCCACCCGCACCGACCAGGCATCCGCAAACCCCAGCGCCCGCGCGGTGCGTTCCGCCGCGCGCGCCACCTTGGCATCGCGTTCCAGGGCGACCACACGGTCCGCCCCATGGGACAGCGCTTCGAAGCCCAGCGCCCCGGTACCGCAGAAGGCATCCAGCACGTTGCCGCCGGCCACCAGATTGCCTTCGCCCAGTTCGCCGCTGCCGTGGATCAGCCGGTTGAACAGCGCCTCGCGCACCCGGTCGGCGGTCGGCCGCACCTCCAGGCCCGGCGGGGCGGCAACCGGCCGGCCCCTATGGCTGCCGCCGGTGATCCGCACGCTGGCCCCGCGGTTTGACCGATGACTTGTCCGCCGGCTTGGCCGATGTCTTGCCGGCCGGCTTGTTGGCCGGCTTGGCCGAGACCCGGCCCGCAGCGTTGCCGGCGGCGGCACGCCCCTTGGGTCCCGGCGCCATATCGGCCGGCGGCGGCTTGAACGGTTTCGGCGTCCGTCCCTTGGGCGGGGATGCCTTGGCTTCCGCGGGCTTGGCGTCGGCCGCCTGCCGGCGCTCCGTCTGGCGGTCCTTGGCGGGCGCGCGGGCAACGAAGGCCGGCGGCACCTGTTCGCGCAGCACCTTGCCCTTCACCTCCTCCACCGCGCCGCGGGCCAGATCGCCCAACTGGAACGGCCCGTAGGAGACGCGGATGAGCCGGCTGACCGACAGCCCCAGGCTGTCGAGAACCTTGCGCACCTCGCGGTTCTTGCCTTCGCGCAGCGCCACGGTGATCCAGCTATTGGCGCCCACCGTGCGCTCCAGCGTCGCCTGCAGGGGCCCGTAGCGGATGCCATCGATCGTGATGCCGTCCTTCACCCGGTCCAGCAGCGCCTGGTCGACGATGCCGTGCACGCGCGCCCGGTAGCGCCGCAGCCAGCCGGTGGCGGGCAGCTCCAGGTGGCGGGCCAGCGCACCATCGTTGGTGAGCAGCAGCAGACCTTCGCTGTTGAGGTCGAGGCGGCCCACCGTCATCACCCGCGGCAGCCCTGCCGGCAGGCTGTCGCGCAGGGTCGGCCGGCCTTCGGGATCGCGGTCGGCGGTCAGCACGCCGGTGGGCTTGTGGTAGCGCCACAGCCGCGTCGGCTCCGGGGCCGGCAGCGGCTTGCCGTCCACCGTCACCGTATCGCCGGGGACGATGGTGACGGCCGGGGTGGTGAGCTTCTTGCCGTTCAGCGCCACCCGGCCGGCGGCGATCATCGCTTCGGCATCGCGGCGCGAACACACGCCGGCGCGCGCCATCACCTTGGCCACGCGGTCGCCGCGCTGGGCGGCGTCCTCCGGCTTCGGTTGGGCGTCTGGCGTGTCGGGGGTGCGGCGGCGTGGCGTCATCGCTCACTCGGTGTGCGGGCGCGGCCTGTCCGCGCCGCCGCAGAACCTAGAGCAATTTGCGCGCGAGAGAAGCCGTCCCGACGACGCCCCTGCCGGGCCTACAGCCCCAGCGTGCTCGAATGGGGCGGCCGCAGGTCTTCCAGCGCCTTCTGGAACCGCCCGGCATGGGCGCGTTCCGCCTTGGCCAGGATCTCGAACCACTCGGCGACTTCCTTGAAGCCTTCTTCCCGCGCGGTCTTGGCCATGTCCGGGTACTGGTCGGTGTACTCGTAGGTCTCGCCGGCGACGGCAGACTTGAGATTGAGGTCGGTGGTGCCGATCGGCTCGCCGGTCACCGGATCGCAGACGGCCTCCAGGAACTTCAGGTGACCGAAGGCATGGGCGGTTTCGCCATCGGCAATGGAACGGAAGAGCTGCGCCACTTCGGGGAAGCCTTCCAGGTCCGCCCGCTGGGCGAAATACTGGTAGCGACGGTTGGCCAGGCTTTCGCTGGTCAGGGCGTCCTTGAGGTTCTGTTCGGTCTTGGTACCCCGGAGCGACATTGGAGGTCCCCTCGTCAATCCCATCTGTAGGCTGCACTCTGCCTGCCGGGCATCATAGGCTGTCAAGCCGAGTTTGGCTCGCCATAGTTGCGCCGCAACCGACAACGGGGAAGATCGCACGCTATGCAAGCAGACGCCGGGCACCCCGGCAGCCCAACGGAGGCCCCACAGCCGCCCCCATCTGCGGGGTCGGCGCCGGTGGTCGTGCTCATCGATCCGCAGCTCGGCGAAAACATCGGGGCCGCGGCGCGCGCAATGCTGAATTGCGGGCTCGACCGGCTGCGCCTGGTGCGCCCGCGCGACGGTTGGCCGAGCGACTCGGCCCGGGCCAGTGCCTCGGGTGCCGACCGGGTGATCGACGGCGTGACCCTGTTCGACGATACGGCGGCGGCGATTGCCGACTGTGCCCGCGTGTTCGCCACCACCGCACGGCCGCGCGGCCTGGTGAAGCCGGTGCTGACACCGCGCGAGGCGGCGGCGGAGCTGCGCGGGCTGGCGGCGGCCGGGGTGCCGGCGGCGGTGCTGTTCGGCCCGGAACGCTCCGGGCTCACCACCGAGGACGTGGCGCTGGCCGATACCGTGATCACCGCGCCGCTCAATCCCGCCTTTTCCTCCCTCAACCTGGCCCAGGCGGTGCTGCTGGTGGCCTGGGAGTGGGGCCAGGTGCCGGAACCGGATGCCCCCGGCGCGGAGCAGGAGCCGCCGGCGGACAAGGCCCGGCTGATGGGCCTGTTCCGCCACCTGGAGGACGAGCTGGACGCCGCGGAATTCTTCAAGTCCGCCGAAAAGCGGCCGAGCATGGTGCGGGCAATCCGCGCAGTGCTGCACCGTGCCGCCCCCACCGAACAGGAGGTGCGCACGCTGCACGGCATCGTCACAGCGCTCAGCGGCCGCCGCCTCGGCGGTGCGCCCCGGCGACGAAACGGCGCGGAAAACAGTTAAACCGGTTGCCAATTGGTGGTGCTTCGCCATATCCCGTCGACACCGCTCTACCACCAAGACATGAGGCCAGTGTGACGCGCAGCGAACTCAACCGCGTGCAGATCTATCTTCGCAAGACGTTCGGGCACCCCGAAGTCACTCTGAAACCCGGCCGCACCCGCGACGGCATGGCCGAAGTGATGCTGGGCGACGAGTTCATCGGCACGCTCCACCGGGACGAGGACGAGGGCGAGGTCTCCTTCACCTTCACCATGTCGATCCTGGAGGAGGACCTGCCGGAGCTGCCCAACATGGCGCCCCAGCCGGTGGCATCGGCCCGCCCCGTGGTGGTGGAGCAGAAGCGGCCGCGCCGGGTCGCCAAGTCCTGAGGCCTGGTCGCCGCCTGCGGCGACGTCCGGCACCAGCCCGCACCCCCGCCCGACCGCCCACGAACCTATGCTGGATTGGGTGGCCGGGCCGGGGTGCGGGCCGGCACCGCTGAAACGACACCGCGCAACGCTTGACATCCGGCGCTGGATGGCTAGCGTGCCGCGTCCTTCCCGAGAACGTGGACCCGACACCGGCACGAACCCGTGCCGCGACGCCGGCGTTCCGGTTCCAGGCCGCACAAGCGGCCAAGAGCCCTATCGGGACATCAGCCCGCTTGGCTGCGGGCGCAAGCAACAATGGGTACGTGCGTCATGAGCAAGCGTGAGAGTTCCAAGTACAAGATCGACAGGCGCCTCGGCCTCAATCTCTGGGGTCGTGCCAAGAGCCCGATCAACAAGCGCGAATACGGCCCCGGCCAGCACGGCCAGCGCCGCCGCAAGCCCACCGACTTCGGCACCCAGCTGATGGCGAAGCAGAAGCTCAAGGGCTACTACGGCAATATCGGCGAAAAGCAGTTCCGCCGGATCTACGAGGAAGCCGTGCGCCGCAAGGGCGACACCGGCGAAAACCTCGTGCAGCTTCTGGAGCGCCGGCTCGATGCGGTGGTGTACCGCATGAAGTTCGTGCCCACCGTGTTCGCCGCCCGCCAGATCGTCAGCCACGGCCATGTGAAGGTGAACGGCAAGCGGGTGACCATCCCGTCGTACCAGGTGCGCGACGGCGACACGATCGAACTGCGCGACAAGATGCGCGACAACCTGACCATCCTGGAAGGCATCAACTCGCCGGAGCGCGACGTGCCGGAATACCTGGACGTCGACCACCACAAGCTCACCGGCAAGTTCGTGCGCGCGCCCAGCTTCACCGAGGTGCCCTACCCGGTGCAGATGGAACCGAACCTGGTGATCGAGTTCTACAGCCGCGTCTGACGCCGGCTGGTCACACCGGATCGGGGGGCGGGTTGCTCGCTCCCACGCAAGGGCCCCTGCGGGGGCCCTTGGCATGTGTGGGGCGGCATATTTGGGGCGGCATGTCTGGGGCGGCGCTGCCCTACTCGGCTGCCTCCGGTGGGATGGCCGCTGCGGCCGCCGCCGCGGAACGGGCGCTGCGGGCGGCCTGGCGGCGGCGCACCATGGCATCGCCGGTGTAGCAGGCGAGCCCCAGCCAGATCGCCGCGAAGGTGATGAGCTGGCCCGTGCCCAGCGTTTCGGAATAGACCGCCACCGCCAGCACGAAATGCAGCGAGGGGGCGATGTACTGCATCACCCCGATGGTGGTCAGCGTCAGCCGGTTGGCACCGTGCATGAACAAGATCAGCGGCGCCGCGGTGACGAAGCCGGAGGCCACCAGCAGCAGCGAGATCGACCAGCCGCCGGCGATGAACAGCCCCTCGCCGGAGCCTTCCAGCACCACCAGATAGGCCAGTGCCGGCAGCAGCATCAGCATGGTTTCGATCTGCAAGCCGATCTGCGGGTCGACGGCGGCGCGCTTGCGCAGCAGGGAGTAGAAGCCGAAGGAGAACGCCAGCACCAGCGACACCCACGGCACTTCGCCATAGCCCACCACCAGCACCGCCACCCCGGCCGCCGCCAGCACCACGGCGGTGATCTGCCAGCGGTTCAGCCGCTCGCTGAGGAAGATCACGCCAAGCCCGATGGTGACCAGCGGGTTGATGTAGTAGCCCAGGCTCGCCTGCAGCAGGTGATCGTGGGATACCGCCCAGATGAAGGTCAGCCAGTTGGCGCTGATCAGCAGGGTGCAGGCGATGTAGGTCTTCAGCCGGCCGGGCCGCCGCAGCTCCACCGCGATGCCGCCGAGCCGGCCCAGTGCTGCCAGCAGCCCGCCCAGCAGCACCACCGTCCACACCACCCGGTGGGACAGCACCTCCAGCGGGCTCGCCACCGACACCGCCTTGAAGTAGATCGGCGCGAACCCCCAGAACAGGAAGGCGCCCATGGCGCAGGCCAGGCCCAGCGCCTTGCCGCCGGCAGCATCGCCCGGCGGCAGCGCCGATTGCGCCGCCACGCTGGGTGACGTCCCGTCCGATCGCTGCGGGTCACGCGGCAGGCTGGTCACGTGCGCTCATCCTCCAGCACCATTGTACCGGGATCAGGCTGCCATGGCGGATCGGCGTTGTCGGTGTGGATAACGGGCAGGGCTGGTCTGCAAGGTGCCGCGGCTGCCGGGGTGAGATTGCACCCGCGGCGGCGCCATATACCAGGACAGGGACGCCGCCTGCGGGCGGTTTCGCCCCGGCAGGGCTGGCATTTCGCCCTTGGCGGACCCGGCATCGGCACCGCCCAAGCCCGAAGTGTTCCAGCGGACGGAAGGGAGGCAGCACGATGGCCCATCCCGCACTCGCCGCTGATTTCTGGTTTCCCCGCCGTGTTCTGGTTGCCGGAGCCACCGGGCGCACCGGCCGCCACGTGGTGGCGCGGTTGCAGCAGCTTGGCGTGATCTGCCGGGTGCTGGTGCGCGCCATCGCCCGGGCGGCCCCGCTGGGCCGGGTGGAGGCGGTGCAAGGCGATGTGCTGGACGCCGCCCAATGCCGCACCGCGGTGGAGGGGTGCGACGCCGTGGTGTCGGCGATCGGCGACTACAAGATCCCCAAGGATCGCCCGCTGGTGGACGGCGACGGCGTGATCAACCTGGCCGATGCCGCCGAGGCGGCCGGCGCGCGGCGCTTCGTGCTGGTGTCGTCGCTGGGCTCCGGCGCGTCCTGGCCGTGGCTGCCGCTGCCGGTGAAATGGTACTTCCATCTGGCGGGGGGCCCGCCCGCTGCTGACGGCGAAAACCCGGTCCGATGCCCATGTGCGGGCGGCCAAGCTGGACTGGACCATCCTGTGGCCCGCCTTCCTCACCAACCGGCCGATGCGCGCCGCCCCGCTGCTGACGGCGGAGGGGCGCGGCGGCGGCACCACCTCGCGCCAGGCGGTGGCCGATGTGGCAGTGCGCTGCCTGGCGTCCGACAACGCCATCGGCCGCACGCTGATCGTGGTGGACCCCGCCATGGGGTTCACGCTGCGCGGCAGCCCGCGGTTCGAGCTGGATGTGCCGTGGCAGGCATGGCCGGCGCCGTCGCCCGGCGCCTGAGCCGCGCTGAAGAGAGAGCCGGCGGCTATTCGGCCGGGCGCATCTCGATGCCGTTGGCCTGGAG
>JAGQRL010000085.1:0-856 GCA_020425485.1 Rhodospirillaceae bacterium | reverse complement strand
CCGCCGACGAACTCGCCCTTCACGTAGAGCTGGGGGATGGTCGGCCAGTCGGAATAGGCCTTGATGCCCTGGCGCAGGCTGGGATCGGTGAGCACGTCGATGCCCTTGAACGGCACCCCCAGATGGGTGAGCACCTGGACCACGGCGGCGGAGAAGCCGCATTGCGGGAACACCGGCGTGCCTTTCATGAACAGCACCACCGGCGTGCCGGACACTTCATCGCGGATGCGCTCGAAGACGGCATTGGATTCGGTCTGGGTCGACATGGGACCTCCAGGCGAAAAGGGGTTTCTCGGCAAATCGGTGCCGGGCACCGAAAATCAAGGGTTGTCTCAGGTGTCCGACGGAACCGCCGTCTGCAACGCCAGCGCGTGCAGCTCCTCGCCCATGCGGCCCTGCAGGGCTTCCATCACCATGCGGTGCTGCTGCACCCGCGTCTTGCCGCGAAAGGCGGCACTGACAACGTAGGCCCCGTAGTGATCGCCGTCGCCGCGCAGGTCTTCGATCTGCACCTCGGCATCGGGGATGCCTTGCTTGATCAGCGACACGATTTCGGCAGGGTCCATGGGCATGGGCACGATCCTCAGGCTGGCTCGGATCCGGCTGCGGCCGGTCGATCAGGGCGCGGCGGGGGTGTCTGCCGCCGGGCCGGCCATCAGCGCCGGCAGCCAGCCGCGGTGCCGCTCGGTCAACTGCGCCACCGAAATGGCGCCCTGTCCAGACACTTTCAACGCGGCTCCGCCGGTGCGGCCGACCACCTGGGCCGGGGCGTGCACCGCGGCCGCGCGGGCCAGCACCGGACCGGCATCGGCCACGGCGATCAGGTAGCGCGCCTGGTCCTCGCCGAACAGCCAGG
>JAGQRL010000084.1 GCA_020425485.1 Rhodospirillaceae bacterium | reverse complement strand
CCTCAAGGGCCGCGAGCTGCGGCAGCTCCTGCGCCAGGGCCGACTGCGAAGTGACGGACGCCTGCGGCGGTTCGGACAGCGCGGCCAGTTGCGGCAGGGGCTGGGCGGCCGGGTTGGCCGCCGCCACCGGAGCATTCGGCGGCAGTTGCGATGCCAGGCCCGTCTGCGTGAGGGCGGGGGCCTGCGGGAGGGTGGACGCCTGCGGCTGTTCGGCCAGTGCGGCCAGTTGCGGCAGCGGCTGGGCGACGGCGGTGGGCGCCGCCACCGGCGCAATCGGCGCGCCGGGCAGGGGGGCGGCTTCCACCCGCGGCACCGGGACGGCCGGCGGCACGGCGGGCCCGCCCGGAGCTTCGGCGACTGCGGTGGCGGCTTCCGGTGCCACCGGTACAAGCTGCGGCGAGAACTCCTCCGGCACCTGGTTGGTTTCGCCACCGGCTACATTAAGAGTGTTGGGCAGCGCCTGGCCGGTGCCGGAAGGCAGTTCCGCCACCTCCGTGCCCGGTTCGCCCGTCAGCGATTCGCCGGGGGCCTGCGCGAACAGGGGGCGCGGCACCGTCGGCGAGATGTCGCCGGCATAGGGCAGCGATGCGCGATAGACGGTGGGATCGAAGCTGCAGCCGACCGCCACGGGTACAAGCAATGCGAGCAGGCTGGTTCCGGCGACCAATGCCCGTCGTCCGAACACCTGGGACGCAGCGGCCCGCAGTGGCGACAGACCGTCAACCTCAAGTGGAGTGGTGGAGGGGGTTGCCCGATCGCCGCTCATAGCCGCTGCCTGTCGCCGTTGGGGTGGGGGCGGGCAGAATTCACAAGGCGTTCCTGGCCGCGATGGCCATGCAGATGATTCCTCAAACACGGCCCGCCCGTCGCAATGGCATACTAGCCAAGTTTCGCTCCAATGGTGTACTAATTCCCGTGCCCCAATAACTCTTGGGTGTCCGCGCAGCGTCCTGGCAATGCCCTTGCCCATCGGGCGCAAGACGGCATGGCTCGTCACCGTTTTCGCGCGACCAAGTTCCGGAAAGGAGCGGGCGGAGACAACGCAACCGCGTGCGTGCGCCGGGAGATCGGAACCCGTAGCGCCCGCAGAACTCCGAACACTAGGGATGAGAATCAATGGCCCAGACCGACGCCAAGACTAAGTCACCGAAGGCCGCCGACGCTGACATGAAGCTGCCGGATCCGGTGGAGATGAGCCGCGCGATGGCGGATATCGCCCAGCGCAGCCAGTCGAACGTGGCGGAATTCCTGAAGCGCCAGACCACCGGCACGCCAACGCCGATCGACCCGCTGAATATCGGCAACGCCTTCTTTGAGATGACGGCGAAGATGATGGCCGACCCGGCGAAGCTGGTGCAGGCCCAGATGTCGCTCTGGAACGACTATCTGACCCTCTGGCAGCGCACCACGCAGCGCCTTCTGGGTGAGTCGGCCGAGCCCGTCATCTCCGCGGAACGGGGCGACAAGCGCTTCGCCGACGCCGCGTGGGACGAAAACACCCTGTTCGACTTTATCAAGCAGTCCTACCTGCTGAGCGCCCGCTGGATGCAGCAGACCGTGCGCGAGGTGGAAGGGCTGGACCAGAAGACGGCCCAGAAGGTCGACTTCTATACCCGCCAGTTCGTCGACGCGATGGCGCCGTCCAACTTCGTGATGACCAACCCGCAGGTGCTGCGCGCCACCATCGAGAGCGGCGGCGAGAACCTGATCAAGGGTCTGGAGAACCTGCTGGGCGACCTGGAGAAGGGCAAGGGTGAACTGCGCATCTCCATGACCGACACCACTGCCTTCGAGGTCGGCAAGAACATCGCCGCCACCCCGGGCAAGGTGATCTATCAGAACGAACTGATGCAGGTCATCCAGTATACGCCGACTACCGAGCAGGTGTTGAAGCGGCCGCTGATGATCGTGCCCCCGTGGATCAACAAGTACTACATCATGGATCTGCGGGAGAAGAACAGCCTCATCAAGTGGATGGTTGACCAGGGGCACACGGTGTTCGTGATGTCTTGGGTGAACCCCGACGAGACCTTGGCCCAGAAGGGCTTTGTCGACTACATGCTGCAGGGTCCGCTGGAAACCCTGAATGTGATCGAGAAGCAGACGGGCGAAAAGGAAGTCAACGCCGTCGGCTACTGCCTGGGCGGCACGCTGCTGGCCGCGACGCTGGCCTATATGGGGGCCAAGGGCGACGACCGCATCAAGTCGGCCACCTACTTCACCACCATGACCGACTTCCAGGAGCCGGGCGAACTGGGGGTGTTCATCGACGAAAGCCAGATCTCCTTCCTGGAAGGCAAGATGAAGGAGAAGGGCTACCTCGAAGGCGCCTCGATGGCCGGCACGTTCAACATGCTGCGGGCCAACGATCTGATCTGGAGCTTCGTGGTCAACAACTACCTGCTGGGCAAGGATCCGTTCCCGTTCGACCTGCTGTACTGGAACGGCGACAGCACCCGCATGCCGGCGGTGATGCACAGCTACTACCTGCGCAAGTTCTACCAGGAAAACCAACTGGTGGTGCCGGGCGCCATCGTGCTGGACGGCGTGCCGATCGACCTCAGCAACATCAAGGCGCCGGGCTTCATGGTTTCCGCCCGCGAAGACCACATCGCGCCGTGGAAGAGCAACTACGCCCTGATGAACAATGCCGGCGCGAAGATGACCTTCTGCCTGTCGGCCTCCGGGCACATCGCCGGCATCATCAACCCGCCGGCCGCCAACAAGTACTGCTACTGGACCAACAACCGGAAGGTGAAGGATCCGGACAAGTGGCTGGAAGGCACCAAGCAGAATGAAGGCTCGTGGTGGCCCTACTGGCACGAATGGGTGTCGCAGTACGGCGAAGGCATGGTGCCGGCCCGCGATCCCACCGCCGGCCCGATGAAGGTGCTGGAAGACGCGCCGGGCTCGTATGTGAAGGCGCGGGCGGACGCCTCCTAGGAGGTTGCCTCTGGTGAAGACGCTTCGGTGCGCGGCCACGGTCCTCGGGATCGTGGCCGCGGCCATTTTGGGCACCGGCCCGGCCGATATCGGGTCTGCCGCGGCCCAGACGCTGCCCGGCATCCATGAGGGTGACAGCCGCCAGTCGGTGCTGAGCGGCGAGGGGCCGCTGGCCGCCATCGGCCGGCTGAACCTGGGCGGCACCGGGCATTGCACCGGCACGCTGATCGCCCCCTCGGTGGTGCTGACCGCCGCCCACTGCCTTTACAGCCACGCGCTGCACCGCTTCCTGCCGCCGAGTGCCGTGCACTTCCTGGCGGGCTACAGCCGCGAAACCTACATCGCCCACCGGCGCGCCCGCGCCGTGCTGCCGAGCCCGGACTTCCTGCCGAACCCCGCCGGCGTGGTCGACCTCGCCGGCAACGACTGGGCGGTGGTGGTGCTGGAAGCGCCCATCGACCAGCCGCCGCTGCCGCTGGCCGATGTGCCCCTGGGGCCCGATACGGTGGTGGAGCAGGCGGGCTACAGCCAGGACCGGGCGCATGTCCTGTCGATCGATCCGGCCTGCCGCATCCTCGGGCGCATCGAAGGCACGCCGCTGGTGGCCCACACCTGCGATGCGGTGGGCGGCGATTCCGGCTCGCCGATCCTGATCGAGGGACCGGACGGGCCGGCCGTGGTCGCGGTGCATTCGTCCACCGGCCCGGATTTCGGCCTGGCCATCCCCGTCGGCGTGTTCCTGCCGGCGATCACCGCCTATCTGGAAACCGACGCACCCGCCGATGGCGCGGTGGCCGAGGAGCCGGCACCCACCGATCCGTGACCCCGGGGGCTCAGGCGACCCCGCCGCTGCGATCGGGCGGTGGCGGTTCCTCGCCGGCCGCCGTCAGGTCCGCCAGGGCGCGCGAACGGAACTCCCGCTGCCACAGCTCGTGCACGATCACCACCACGGCCACCACCAGGGCGATGGCGTGGACGAACCAGGCCACCACCGCCAGGGCGAAGTAGTAGGCGCGCAGGCCGCGGTTGAAGTGGAAGCCCACCAGCCCGTGCACATGGGCGATGCGCTGGGCCACCGCCTCGGCGTGGGCATCGGGCACCGGCGCGCGCGGGGCCGCCCCCACCAGGATGGAGCAGTAGTTGGACAGGCGGAACGCCCAGGCGAACTTGAAGAAGGCGTAGGTGAACAGCACCAGCAAGGTGAGCACCCGGAGTTCCAGCGATTCCCGGGTAAGCGTGGTCACCACCGGCAGGTGGGAGAGCGCCATCAGCGCCTCATCGGCGGAACCCAGCAAGGCGATCAGGCCGCCGATCACCAGGATGGCGGTGGAGGCGAAGAAGGCGATGCCGTTGACCAGGTTGCCGAGGATGTTGGTGTCGACCATGCGCAGGTCGCGGTCCAGCATCTGGCGCATCCACACATAGCGCACGCGGTTGACCGCAGACGTCATGTTGCGCGCCGCCGCCCGGCTGGAATCGGCGTACCAGGAGTAGCCGATCCAGGCGACCACGAACACCGCCAGGGCGCTCCAGTCCGGCCAGCCCACCTGCATCATGGTTCACCCCGCCGTCGTCCGCCCGGCCTGCAGCAGCCGGCCCATCGGCATAGGATCTAATGCGCCAGGATCTGGCTCAAGAACAGCTTGGTGCGTTCCGACTGCGGGTTGAGGAAGAAGGCTTCCGGCTCGTTCTGCTCCACGATCTGGCCGGCATCCATGAAGA
>JAGQRL010000437.1 GCA_020425485.1 Rhodospirillaceae bacterium | reverse complement strand
GCCGCGGCGACCCCTTGGGTCGGCGCCCGCGGCGCACTATCTTAGGCGCCATGAACGCGATCTCTCTGATCTTGATGCTCGTGGCCATGGCCGCGGTGCTCGCATCGCTGTTCGGCGGGCTGATCGCCATGGCCCGCGGCGGCGAGTTCAACCGTAAGTACGGCAACCGGTTCATGCGCTGGCGCGTGATGCTGCAAGGTCTGGCCTTGCTGTTCTTCGCCATCGCGGTTATGTCCGCTGGCGCCGGGTGACGACCTGTTGCCGGGGTTCGCACGGCGGAGAGCATCATGGTCACCTTGACCCGCATCTACACCCGCGGCGGCGACACGGGCAAAACCTCGCTCAGCGACGGCAGCCGCGTCGCCAAGCACAGCCTGCGCCCCGCCACCTTCGGCACGGTGGACGAAGCCAATGCCGTGATCGGGCTGGTGCGCCTGCACCTGGAGCCGGACTCGGAGATCGACCGGCTGCTGTCACGCGTTCAGAACGACCTGTTCGACCTGGGGGCCGATCTGGCGACGCCGGAACGGGAGAACCCCAAATACCCGCCGCTGCGCATCGTTGCCGCCCAGGTGGAAGCGCTGGAAGCGGCGATCGACGCCCACAACGCCGACCTGCAGCCGCTGAAGAGCTTCATCCTGCCCGGCGGGTCCGCCGCGGCGGCCCATTTGCATCTGGGCCGCACCGTGGTGCGCCGCGCCGAACGGCTGATCTGCGAGCTGGCCGAGGAAGAGCCGATCAACCCGGAAGCCTTGAAATACTGCAACCGGCTGTCCGATCTGCTGTTCGTTCTGGCGCGCTGGCTCAACGACAAGGGGGCGGGCGACGTGCTTTGGGTGCCGGGCGCCAACCGGTAACCCCCCGTTCCGGCGGCCGCGGCGTGCCGCCGATGCGGCCTTCCGCCCACCAGCGCCGTCAATAATCATTCCGTACCGAGAGAAGGAAACCCCATGACCTTGCGCACCATGCTGATCGCCAGTGTCTGCGCCATATCCCTGTCGGCCGGCACCGCGGCCGCCCAGGACGACGATTGGGTGGTGGCCACCGTCGGCGACCACGAGATCCGCCTGTCGGAGGTCCAGGCGGTGATCGGCGGCCTGCCGCCGCAGTACCAGCAGCTGCCGCCGCAGATCCTGGTGCCCTCGATCGCCGAGCAGATCGCGGTCGGCCGGATCATGCAGGACCTCGCCTACGAGGAAGGCCTGCAGGACGACCCGGAAGTGCAGGAGCGGGTGGCCGAAGCGGAGCACGAGATCGTGCAGGACGTTTGGCTGAACCGCGCGGTCGATGCCGAGGTGACCGACGAGCGGCTGCAGGAAGCCTACGACACCTTCCTCGAAGAGAATCCGCCGACCGAGGAAACCCATGCCCGCCACATCCTGGTGGACAACGCCGAAGAGGCCCAGGAGATCATCGACCAGCTTGATGCCGGCGGCGACTTCGTGGAGCTGGCGCAGGAGCACTCCATCGGCCCGAGCGGCGACAACGGCGGCGATCTCGGCTACTTCACCCGCGATCAGGTGGTGCCGGAGTTTGCCGATGTGGCCTTCGAGCTGGAGCCCGGCAGCTACACCGAAACCCCGGTGGAAACCGAGTTCGGCTTCCACGTGATCCAGGTGGAAGACCGCCGCGAAGTGCAGCCGCCGGCCTTCGAGGAGGTCCAGGACCAGCTTACCCAGCAGGTGCGCCAGGACATCATGCGCGACCTGGTGGCCGATCTGCGCGAAGGGGCGGACATCGTGCTCTACGGGCCGGACGGGAACCCGCTGCAGGGACCCGAGGACGAGGTGACCGACGAGGCCCCGGCCGAGGATGAAGCCACGGAGGAAGATGCGCCGGCCGAGGACGAAGCGGCGGAAGACGCTCCCGCCGAGCCGGCCGAAGATGGCGCGCCGGCGGAAGACGCCCCGGCCGAAACCAACCAGTAGCCACTAGAGCATTTTCTGCTCATTCTGCACCGGCCCGCACCCCCACCCGACCGCCCAAGCCATTGCAAAATATTGGGTGGCCGGGTGGGGGTGCGGGCTGGAACCGACGAGACCGGCGGTGGAAACCGCCCTAGATAGCAACGGACCCCACCATGGCCGCCCCGCCGCGTTCTCCCCTGGCTCCGGCCAGCCCAC
>JAGQRL010000436.1 GCA_020425485.1 Rhodospirillaceae bacterium | reverse complement strand
TCACCTATGTGTCCGGGCCGGACAGAAGGACTCTGGCGGACAGGGAGGGATTCGAACCCTCGGTACCCCTTAAAGGAGTACGACGGATTAGCAATCCGCTGGTTTAAGCCACTCACCCACCTGTCCGGCAGCGACGGTGCTTAGCATGCCACAGGGGCCTTGCAAACCGCCAGCGGCAGCCTGCATCCGCCGGCGCGCCGCATCTCACACCTGCGGCACCGTCATCCCCTTGGCGACGGCCGGGCGGGCACCCACCGCCTCCATCCAGCGCAGCACATTGGCGTAGGGCGACAGGTCCTCGCCGGTGAAGGTGGCCGCGGAGAGCACCCAGGGATAGGTCGCCATGTCGGCGATGGAATAGTCGCCCGCCAGGTACTCCGCCACGCCCAGGCGGCGGTCCAGCACCGCCAGCAGCCGGTGCATCTCCGTCAGGTAGCGCTGCTTAGCGTAGGGAATGTCCTCCGGGGCCGCCTTCACGAAGTGGTTGGCCTGGCCGAACATGGGGCCGACGCTCGCCATCTGGAACATCAGCCACTCCATCACGACGGTGCGCCCGCGCGCATCGGCCGGCAGGAAGCGGCCGGTCTTCTCCGCCAGATAGATCAGGATGGCGCCGCTTTCGAACACGGAGATGGGTGCACCGTCCGGCCCCTCGGAG
Source organism: Rhodospirillaceae bacterium (assembly GCA_020425485.1). Taxonomy (GTDB): domain Bacteria; phylum Pseudomonadota; class Alphaproteobacteria; order DSM-16000; family Inquilinaceae; genus JACKIH01. Next base: position 2,265 of record JAGQRL010000436.1, on the reverse strand, counting down.
TCGACGATGGCCGGGATCTTGGAGTTGGGGTTGATGGCCACGAACTCCGGTGTGAACTGCTCGCCCCGGCCGATGTGGATCACGTGCGCGCGGTAGGGCAGCCCCACTTCCTCCAGCATGATGGACGCCTTGCGGCCGTTGGGCGTGGTGAAGGTGTAGAGGTCGATCATGCGCGGGCGGCCTTTCGCTTGCGGGTCGGGATCCGGCGCACCGGGCGGGAGAGATCTGGGGGCGCGCCGAGGGATAGGGATGCGATCAACTCGGGGTGCGACCTATATGGTCTCGCACAGCACTTCGCGTACCCGGCCGCTGCTCAACAATGTCGTGAACAGGGCGTCTGCGTCGGGCACCGGCAGGGCCGCCCGCCCGGTGGGCTCCGCCTCCACCGAGGCTGCACCGCCGCTGGCCACGGCGATGGGCACGGTGATGATCTGGCCGCGGCGCGGCACCTCGGCGATGACGATGCCGACCACGCCGCCATCGGCCAGCACCAGGGGGCCGCCGCTGATGCCGCCGAGCGAACCGCCGAAGCCGACATGGCGCGGGTAGTGCACCGCCATCCACACATCGTGCTGGCGTTCCGGCAGCAGAAAATCGGCGGCGTTGCGGCGATAGACGGCGGGGCCGAGATAGCGCACCTCCACCACCCCCGCGGCCCCCTGGGGATAGCCGATGCCGGCGGCCGGCACCCCCGGCGGCAGTTGGCCGTCCACCACGGTCAGCGGGTCGCCGCCGGCCTGCGCCCAGAAGGCGGCGGCATCGAAGCTGGGGTGGGCCTGCACATGGTGCACCGGCGCATCGAGCAGGCGGCCGGTGCCTTCAAGCTGCAGGCGGTGGCAGCCTTCGGTGACATGGCGGGCGGTGAGCCACACGCTCTCCGCCGGTGCCGCCCCCTCGGCCGTCTGCCGCTCCTCGCCGGGGTCCACCAGGAAGCCGGTGCCGGCGGTGTAGCCGGGCCGCCGCGGCGGGCCGCCGACGACGCCGCGGTTGATGCGCGCCACCAGGGCGATGCCGGCGGGATCGGCGAAGGGATAGCTGTGCCGGCTATCCTCCGGCGTCACCTCCGCCACCGGCGCTCCCACCGGCAGGCGCGGGCCGGCGGGCGGTGCGCGATCGGAAAAGGCGCCGAACTCGAAGGCGACGATGGCCAGCAGGGCGGCGACCACCAGCAGGTCCAGCAGCCCGATGCCGAGCCGGTTCACGGCGCCGCCCTCACGGCCCCGTCCTCACGGCCCCGCCCTCATGGCGTGGACAGGGCGCCGGCGTTGAGCAGGCCGACGGCGATCTGGGCCGCCGCCACGCCGATCGCCGGCGCAATGTCGCCATCGCCGAGCCGCGACATCTTCAGCCGGAAGAGAATGGCGATGACGAAGTAGGCGACGATCTGCACCAGCACCGCCAGCACGCCGTAGAACACGATGTCGAAGGGCCGGAGCGCGTATTGCAGGCTGGCCGCCACCGGCAGCGCCATGCCGATGGCCGCCCCCGCCAGCAGAATGGCGGCAGCCGGGCGGCGCTGGCGCATCAAGGTGATTTCCTTGTAGGGCGTGATCAGCACGTAAAGGCCCATGCCCAGCAGCAGCACCAGCAGGGCGGTGCCGAAATGCAGGGCCAGCACCGGCAGCGTGGCCAGATAGGGCTCGATCTCCGCCATCATGTGCCGCCCTCGCCCCCCCTTGTCCCCGCCCTGGGTCCGTCCCCGTCGATTGCCGCCTGGGCCGTACCGCAGGCGGTGGCCCGCTACACGCCGTCCAGCGCCTGGGCCAGGTCGGTTACCAGATCGCCGACGTCCTCGATGCCCACCGACAGGCGCAGCAGGTCGGGCGGCGTCGGCGTGTCCGGTCCTTCGATGGTATAGCGATGTTCGATCAGGCTTTCCACGCCACCCAGGCTGGTGGCGCGCTGCCACACCTGGCAGCGCTTGGCGACGCCAAGGGCGGCATCGGCGCCGCCGCGCACCCGCACCGACAGCATGCCGCCGTAGCCGCCGTTCATCTGCCGGGCGGCAATGGCGTGGCCGGGAAAGTCACCGAGGCCGGGGTAGCACACCTGCTCCACCTTGGGATGCTCGGTGAAGCAGCCGGCGATGTAGAGGGCGGCGGCCGACTGGTGGCGCACCCTGAGGAACAGCGTGCGCATGCCGCGCACCAGGAGCCACGCTTCGAACGGCCCCAGCACCGGCCCGGCGAGGTAGCGCAGATGGGTGATCTCCTCCCACAGCGCATCGGCCTCGCGCGCCACCAGGGCGCCGGCCAGCACGTCGGA
>JAGQRL010000083.1 GCA_020425485.1 Rhodospirillaceae bacterium | reverse complement strand
CTGCCCATGCCGGCTGGAAGGGTGCTCTGACGGGCGTGCTGGATGCCACCGTGGCCGCCATGACCGCACTGGGCGCGCGCACCGAGCGGCTGGTCGGCGCCATCGGTCCCACCATCGGCCCCCGCTCCTACGAGGTGGGCCCGGAGTTTCGGGACGCCTTCGCCGCCGCGGAAACCGCCAGCGGCGACCTGTTCTCCCCGGTGGCGGACAGCGACCGCCTGCTGTTCGACCTGCCGGCCTATGTGGCCCGCCGGCTCGCCGCAGCGGGGGTTGCCGTGGTGGAAGACCTGGCCTGCGACACGGTGGCCGATCCCGAGCGCTTCTTCAGCTATCGGCGCGCCTGCAAGCAGGGCGAACGGGACTACGGGCGGCTGCTATCCGCCATCGTCAGGGCCGGCTGAGCCATGCCGTACATGTTCATGTTCATGGCGTTGTGCCTGCTGGGCGGCCTGGCATCGTGCATGCTGATGTAGAATGCAGGCCCGCCACCACATTGCGACAGTTGCGTTGCACCGGCCGAGCGCGGTAGATGGTGCCGCCGCCGCCACTCTACTCTCGCGCCCATGAAACTCCTGGCCTGCAACAGCAACCGGCCCCTGGCCGAGGCGATCTCTGCATATCTGAAGGTGCCGCTGACCCAGGCCAGCATCAAGCGCTTCGCGGATATGGAGGTGTTCGTCGAGATCCTCGAGAATGTCCGGGGTGAGGACGTGTTCGTCGTGCAGTCGACGAGCTATCCCGCCAACGACAATCTGATGGAACTGCTGGTCTGCATCGATGCGATGCGGCGCGGGAGCGCCAAACGGATCACCGCCGTCATCCCCTATTACGGCTATGCCCGCCAGGACCGGAAAACCGGGCCGCGCACGCCCATTTCCGCCAAGCTGGTGGCCAACCTGATCACCCGTGCGGGGGCCGACCGGGTGCTGACGCTGGACCTGCATGCCGGCCAGATCCAGGGCTTCTTCGACATCCCGTTGGACAACCTGATCGCCGCCCCGGTGTTCGTGCACGACATCGAGTCGCGCTACAACGGCGAGGATCTGGTGATCGTGTCGCCGGATGTCGGCGGCGTGGTGCGCGCCCGCATGATCGCCAAGCGGCTGGATGCCGACCTGGCCATCATCGACAAGCGGCGCGAGCGCGCCGGCGTGTCGGAGGTGATGAACGTCATCGGCGATGTGTCCGGCCGCACCTGTTTGCTGGTGGACGACATCGTCGATTCCGGTGGCACGCTGTGCAACGCCGCCCAGGCGCTGTTGCAGCGGGGCGCCAAGCAGGTGGCCGCCTATGTGTCGCACGGCGTGCTCTCGGGCGGGGCGGTGGCGCGGGTCGCCGCATCGAACCTGAAGGAGCTGGTGATCACCGATTCCATCCTGGCGACGGAAGCGGTGCGCATCTCCGAAACCACGCGCCAGCTCACCATCGCGCCGCTGATGGCCGAAGCGGTGATGCGCATCGCCGAAGAGAAGTCGGTTTCCAGCCTGTTCGTGTAGACGCCGGTTAGCCCCGGAAACTCAGAACCGGTAGCCGGTGTTCACCAGCACGCCGCCGCCGTCGGCGTTGCGCCGCACGGTGATGCCCAACGTCAGCGGCCGGCTGACATAGGGCAGCGGCGGATCCTGCCAATTGAAGGCGATGCCGGCCTCGCTGTACCAGCTTGAGAAGGACGCATCGCCGTAGATCCGCGTGTCGGTGCCGAAGACGGTGACGGTGAAGTCCTCGTCCAGGATCTCCGCCGGGAAGGTGAGGCTGAGCCCGTTGCGCAGCACGACGTTCTGCGTGTCGTAGGCCATGCCGTCGCTTTGCAGCGCCTGCCAGTCGGTCATTTCGTAGTAGCCGGTGAGGTTGGCAGCCTCCACGTGCAGCCAGTCGACGACGCCGAGATCGGTGAACTCGTACTCGAAGAACGACCGCAGGCTGCCGCCGTAGCCGACGACGCCGGCGTTCAGCGCGTTGGAATTCAGCATGCCGAAGCGGACCTGCGGCGTCAGGGTCAGCACGCCCCACAGTTCCGGCATGCGCAGGCCCAGCCCGGCCGAGCCGAAGGTCGACCCCGCACCGTCGATCTCGGTGTAGCTGATCGGCACGTCCAGCTCGGCGACGATGCCGGTGGTGGAGACATCGAATTCGGTGCGGAACGGGATCGTGTAGGCGTCGCTCTCCACCCCGTCGGTGCTCTGATGGCCGTATTGGAACCCGACCAGGGGCGGCAGGGCGCCCTGCCGGTCGGTCCCCCCGTCCTCGGTGCGGCGGCCGGAAAACGGCAGCACGCCCGACTGCGACATGTTGAAGGACAGCCCGGCATTGGCGAAGCTGGCCAGGAAGCCGGCGGTGTTGCCGCTGACCGGATCGAGCGGGGTGAACTCGGCGCGCTGATTGCCGTCGGCACAGCTTTCGGAGCTGTACTGGCCGTCCCGGTCTCCCGGGCACTGGGCCTGGGCGCCGCTGCCGGCGGCCAGCCATGCCAGCCCCATAAGGATCGCACCGGCGATGGGCCGGCCCTTGGCACCCCACCCGGCACGCCGGACGGCTTGGCCATCGCACTCCAGGATCTGCCTGTTCTGCATGGTCTCTCCTCCTGCGGCCGTCTCCCCCCGGCATGCGCCCAGCACGATCCGCAAGATCAGAACCGGTAGCCGGTGTTGACCGAGATGCCGCTGCCATCGGGGCTGCGGGTGAACGTTATGCCGAAGGTGATGGGGTTGTTGGTATAGGGCAGCGGGGGATCCCGCCACTCGAAAACCACGCCCGCTTCATTGAACTGATCCAGGTAGGTCTCGTCGCCGAACACGCGGGTGTCGGTGCCGAACAGCGTGATCTCGAACTCCTGGGAGAGCACGTTGGTCGGGAAGCTCACGCTGATGCCGTTGCGGAACAGCACGTTCTGCAGGTTGTAGGTGTTGCCGTTGGTCTGCAGCGCCTGCCAGTCGTCCACCCAGTAGATGCCCGACAGGTTGGCAAGCTGGATGTGCAGGTAGTCGACAAAGCCCAGCCCGGTGAAATCGTGCTCGAAGATGGAGCGCAGGCTGGTGCCGTAGCCGACCACGCCGGCATTCAGATCGTTGGAATTCAGCACGCCGAAGCGGAATTGCGGCGTCAGCGTCAGCGACTCCCACAGCTCCGGCAGGCGGAAGCCCACCCCCACGGAGCCGAACACGGCGGTGTCGCCGTTGATGGTCACGAAGCTCAGGGGCGCATCAACCTCCGCCACGATGTCGGTGTCGGGGATGCCGAAGTTGAAGCGGATGGGAGCTGAATAGATCTCCGCCTCCACCCCGTCGGTGCTGTAGCGGCCGAACTGGAAGCCGATCAGCGGCAGGAAGCTGCCGGTCTGGCCGGCCGCCGCCGCCCCGCCATCGGTGCCGCCGCCATTGGGCAGGTCGGGCGACAAGCCGGTGAACGACAGCCCGGAGGTGGCAAAGCTGACGATGAAGCTGACATTGCTGCCGGACACCGGGTCGGTGGCCGGGTTCATCTGCATCTCCGGTTCCACAACCTCTTCCGTCGGGCAGACGATTTCGTAGGGGTAGCCGTAGATCGGGTCGTAGGCGATGCACTGGGCCAGCGCGGGGCCTGCCCCGCCGGCCCACACCAGCAGGGCCAGCACCGCCGCCATCGCAGCGACACCCCCGCGGGCGCCACCCAGGCACCGTTCGGGTTCGCCACACCGGGCCGCTTTTCTGTCGCCGCGAATACCAGCGGTCGTCATGGCTTGCCCGTCCCTTCCACAGCCCTTCGAGGTCTCACCATAAGGTATCGAGATCCGGGCCTGCTTGTGAACCTTTGGTGCCCAGCTGATTTCGCCGAGGATGCAGCTTGTCGCACCCCGAGGAGGTGGGCTCGCCTAGCGGTCGCCAGGCACCACGGTGTCTTCGTCGCCGTCCCTCTCAGCGGCGGGGCCTTCTTCCGGCGCCCCGAAGTCTTCCGGCAATCCCTCGGCAAAGCCGCCCGGCAGCCGCTCCTCGAAATCCTCCGATGGCGGCGCCGTCTTTGCCTGCGCCGGGATCGGCTCCGCTGCAGGGGCGGCATTGGCCGGTGCCGCCGGCACCACCGCCCTGCGGCTCACCGCAGACAGGAACACCGCACCCAGGACGCCGGACACCAGCGAGCCCAGCAGCACGCCCAGCTTCACCGCATCCATCTGTTCGGGATCGGTGAAGGCCAGGGTGCCGATGAACAGGCTCATGGTGAAGCCGATACCGGCGGTGCAGGCGAGCCCGTACACCTCCCGCCAGCTCAGCCCATCGGGCAGCCGCGTGATGCCCAGACGCACGCCGCCATAGGCGAAGCCGAACACACCGAGCTGCTTGCCGACGATGAGGCCGACGGCGATGCCCAGCGGCAGCGGCGCCAGCAGGTCGCCGAGGCCGAGGCCCGCCAGGTCGATGCCGGCATTGGCGAAGGCGAAAATCGGCATCACCGCAAAGGCCACCCAGGGGTGCAGCACATGCTCCAGGTGCTTCAGCGGCGAGGAGCCGTCGCGCCCGGTAAGCGGGATGGCGAAGGCCACCATCACGCCGGCCAGGGTGGCATGCACGCCGGACTTGAGGATGCACAGCCAGACGAAAGCGCCGACGATGGCATAGGGCGTGATGGAGGTGGTGCGCCGCAGGTTCAGCACCACCAGCACCGCGATGCCCACGGCGGCGAGGATCAGTGCGGTGGTGTTGAGATCGGCGGTGTAGAAGACCGCGATGATGGCGATGGCGCCGATATCGTCGATGATGGCGATGGCGAGCAGCAGCACCTTCAGGGCCGGCGCCACGCGGCTGCCCAGCAGCGCCATCACCCCCAGGGCAAAGGCGATGTCCGTCGCTGCCGGAATGGCCCAGCCGTTCAGGTTTTCCGGGCTCGCGATGTTGATGAGGACGAACAGGATGGCCGGCGCGATCATGCCGCCGATGGCGGCGATCACCGGCAGGGCCGCCTGCTCCACGCTGGAGAGCGCGCCGTCCAGGATCTCGCGCTTCACCTCCAGGCCGACGACGAAGAAGAACAGCACCATCAGGCCGTCGTTCACCCAGTGGTGCAGCGATTTGTCGAGGTCGAACGAGCCGATGCGGAACTGCACGTGGGTTTCCCACAACCCGTCGTAATACGGGGCGAGGCCGGTGTTGGCGACGACAATGGCCAGCACCGCCGCCGCAAACAGGAAAATGCCGCCCGCACTTTCGGTTTTAACAAAGTCTTCGAACATCAACTGGACGCGTTTGATCATCGGCCGGTCCTCGTTTCACTGGGGATCGTGGCCCAAAGATAGGGATAAAACTGCCGTTTGGAAGGCGTTTCGGGCAAGAACCCGCCCGATTCCCAAGTGTTGGTGATGGGCGCGCGGGATTTCACCCTGCGCCTTAGTCGATCGCTGCCAGCACCTCGCGGGTCAGGCCGAACATCTGGTCCACATGGGACTGCTCGGCGATCAGCGGCGGCGAGAAGGCGATGATGTCCGCCGTCACCCGCAGCATCAGGCCGCGCTGCCAGGCCGCCTGCATGGCCTCGAACGCGCGCGCGCCGGCCGCCCCCGGCCGCGGCTCCAGTTCCACCGCCGCCACTGCGCCGAAGTTGCGGATGTCGATCACGTGGCGGGCATCCCGCAGGCCGTGCACGGCTTCTTCGATCCACTGGCCCAGCGTGTTGGCACGGCCGAACAGGTCTTCCTCGCGGTAGGTTTCCAGCGTCGCCAGGCCGGCGGCGGCGGCCAGCGGATGGCCGGAATAGGTGTAGCCGTGGAACAGCTCGATGGGCGCGTCGGCCGCGTCCATCAGCGTCTGGTAGATGCCCTTGCGCACCACCGCGGCCCCCATGGGCACCGTACCGTTGGTCAGCCCCTTGGCGCAGGTGATGATATCGGGCGTGACGCCGAAGCGCTCCGCCGCCGTGGCCGCGCCCAGCCGGCCGAAACCGGTGATCACCTCATCGAAGATCAGCAGGATGTCGTGCTGGTCGCACAGCGCCCGCAGCCGCTCCAGGTAGCCCTTGGGCGGCGGCAGCACGCCGGCGGAGCCCGCCAGCGGCTCCACGATCACCGCGGCGATGGTGGAGGCATCGTGCAGCGCCACCAGGCGTTCCAGATCGTCGGCCAGTTCCGCACCGTGTTCCGGCTGGCCGCGGGTGAAGGCGTTGCGGGCCAGATCGTAGGTGTGGCGGATGTGGTCCACGCCGTTGAGCAGGCCGAAATACATGCGGTTCCGGGGCAGCCCGCCGACGGAAATGCCGCCGAAGCCGACGCCGTGATAGCCCTTCTCGCGGCCGATCAGCCGGGTCTTGGTGGCCTTGCCGCGGGCGCGCTGGTAGGCGAGCGCGATCTTCAGCGCGGTATCCACCGCTTCGGACCCGGAATTGCCGAAGAACACGTGGTCGAGATCGGCGGGGAACAGGGCCGCCAACTGGTTGGCCAGCTCGAACGCCTTGGGGTGGCCGAACTGGAAGCACGGCGCATAGTCCAGCTCCGCCACCTGGCGCTGCACCGCTTCCACGATCTTCGGGCGGGTGTGGCCGGCGTTGACGCACCACAGGCCCGCCGTGCTGTCGAGGATCTCGCGCCCGTCGTCGCTGCGGAAATGCATGCGCTCGGCCGACACGATCATCCGCGGGTCGGCCTTGAACGCCCGGTTGGAGGTGAACGGCATCCAGAAGGATTCAAGGTCGTTGGCGCGGTACATGGGAGGGTCTCCGGTGGGGGCGCTGAAGGATCGGCGGCAGTTCAGTCTCGCGCTGCGGTCAGCCGGGCGCCACCTCGAAGATCGCTTCCACCTCCACCATCACGCCCATGGGCAGGGAGGCGCTGCCGACCGCCGAGCGGCTGTGCCGCCCCTTGTCGCCGAACACCTCGACCATCAGGTCGGACGCGCCGTTGACCACCTTGGGATGGTCGGTGAAGTCCGCGGTGCAGTTGACGAAGCCGGTGAGCTTGACGACGCGGGCGACGCGGTCCAGGTCGCCGCCGCAGGCCGCCTTGGCCTGGGCGATCAGGTTCAGCCCGCACACCCGGGCCGCCGCCTGGCCATCGGCCACGTCGGCATCCGCACCCAGCTTGCCGGTGATCAGCCCGCCCGCGTCCTTCGACACCTGGCCGGACACGAACACCAGCCCGCCGGCGGGCACGAAGGGCACGTAGTTGGCGGCGGGGGCCGGCGCATCCGGCAGGGTGATGCCAAGCTCGGCGAGGCGCGCGTCGATGCTAGACATGAGCAATGGTCCTTTTCGCTGGAGCGTAGGGTCAGGTATGGGGCGCCTTCCGGCGGCTCTGTCAGCCCGGATCTTGCCATGCCAAACCATCTCCCACACCCCGCATCGGCGGAAGGGCACGGTTACGGTGGGCTGATGGGGGATGCCGGGTGATGACGAAAGCACCGGTCATTCGCGACCCGTCATCCTCGATGGACGCACGAAGCCTGCTGAAGACGCCGAAACTGCCGCACCCTCGATAGACACTTCGCCCCGAAGCCACTTGCCCTTTGAATCCGGAGCGACCGCTGTCAAGCGACGCTAGGTCAATCCGACCGGTGTGAAGTTTATGTTCGTCAACGATCGAGACAGGATCAAATCATGCGCCTGATCCGAACAAAAAAAGTAACTTCTAAATGCACCAAAAGTTAAACCGCTGGACCTCCAGAAATGGAGATCGCTAATAGCTTCGGTAATAATTGACAATACAAATCGGCCCTCGATCATATCGACATCAAAATAGTCCCGGCCTGATAGACTTTTGAGAGGCGTAAGGCCTTTTGATTCATCTGTATCAACAAAATCAATAAATGATAGTAAATTTACCAGAAAAATTACTTCATCGCTTCTGCTGCCATCCTTACTGAAGACATCAACGGGGATAAACTGATGCGTATTGGGTTCAAGCTCCTCAACGACATCACGAAACTCCGCCGAACAGGTGAACTTCCCGCCAAGCCCATATGGGAAAGAAGACAGTTTGCCCCGGTTCGATCGCTTGATGAACCTGAGATCAAGGCCCGAGACATCGACAGGCTTTCCAGCGTTAAGGAGCAACTTCGTGACATCCTCGCTTGCGTGCCAGTCTATTCGATATTCCGGTTCCATCGCGCTACTGAGGGCATACGGCACCAAACACTTCCCCTGCAAAAGAGTATGCGCATCAACAAGACGCAAGGTCTCTGTGAACCATTTCCAGTATGGACGGTAAGAATATAGGAAAACTCGAGAATTCTGCCATCGCGGTACACAAGCTTCCGCCCATGGAGACGGCAGGGCGGCGGCAGGATCACCACCGCCCCTGTTTGCGCCCCTGTGGGTCGGTCAGTGGCTGTCGCGCGGGTTGCCGTGGGTGGCGACGATGTTGTGGAACTGGGTGGCGAATTCCAGGCAGCCGCCGCTGGCAAGCGGCCCCACCATGCGGCGGTAGAGGTGCTGCCACGGTGTCTGGTCCGTCAGCTCCGGCGGCGTCCAGGCGGCCTTGCGTGCCGCCCAGTCGTCGGCCGCCACCAGGGCATCGGCGCGGCCCGCCCCAAGATCGATGCGCACGCGGTCGCCGGTCTGCAGCAGGGCCAAGCCACCGCCCGCAGCCGATTCCGGCGAGGCGTTGAGGATGGACGGGCTGGCAGACGTGCCGCTTTGCCTTCCGTCGCCGATGCACGGCAGG
>JAGQRL010000435.1 GCA_020425485.1 Rhodospirillaceae bacterium | reverse complement strand
CTAGAAGAACTCCAGCCGCACCGCGAACAGCTTTTCGATCTTGCGCACCGACTGGGCAGCCGACAGCAGGATCACGCGGTCATGCGGTTTGATCACCGCGTTGGGCCGGCCGATGATCACCTCGTCGCCGCGCACGATGGCGCCGATCAGCACGCCCGGCGGCAGGCGCACATCCTTCAGCGGCACGTTGAGCAGGCTGGAGGTTTCCAGCGCCTCCGCCTCGATGATCTCCGCAAAGCCGTCGCGCAGGCTGTGCACCGACTTGATGCGGCCGCGCCGCACATGCTGCAGCACCGTGGACGCGGTGATGGAGCGCGGGTTGACCACCGCATCGATGCCGAGTGCCGACACCAGTGCCGTGTAGTCCGTCTTGTTCAGCAGCGTGATGGCATGCGGGCAGTTGGAGCGCTTGGCCAGCAGCGACACCAGGATGTTCACCTGATCGTCGTTGGTCACCGCCACGGTGGTTTCCGCCCCGGCCACATTGGCTTCGCGCAGGATCTCCTCGTCCAGCCCGTCGCCGTTGAGCACGATCGCCTTGTCGAGCTGGCCGGCGACGAATTCCGCGCGTTCCTTGTTGCCCTCCACGATGCGCACGCTGACGCCGGAGATGTTGGCTTCCAGCTCGCGCCCCAGGAACAGCCCGACATTGCCGCCGCCCACCACGACGATGCGGCGGGCCGCCTGCTCTTCGTGCCCGAAGGCGGACATGGCGCGCTGCATGTGGCGCGAATCGGCGACGAAATACACCTCGTCGCCCGGCAGCATGCGGTCGTTGCTGTCCGGGATGATCTTCCGCTCGCCGCGGATGATGGCGACGATTTCGATGTTGAGATCGGGGAACAGGCCGGTGAGCTGGCGCAGCGGCGTGTGGATGATCGGGCACCGTTCGGTGCAGATCACGCCGACCACGCGCACCATGTCGTCGGCCACGGAGAACATGTCGAACGCGCCCGGCACGTCGAGCCGCCGGCGGATGGCGCGCGCCACCTCGATTTCCGGCGAGATCACCACGTCGATCGGCAGGTTGTCGCGGGTGAACAGGTCGCTGAAGCGGCTTTCCAGATAGGCCTGGTTGCGGATGCGGGCGACCTTGGTGGGCACGCTGAACAGCGAATGCGCCACCTGGCAGGCCACCATGTTCACCTCGTCGGACTGGGTGACGGCGACCAGCATTTCGGCATCTTCCGCCCCCGCCTGCTCCAGGATGGTGGGGTTGGAGGCATGGCCGATGACGGTGCGCACATCCAGCCGGTCGGACAGGCGCTGGGTGAGGTCGGCCTTGTGGTCGATCACCGTGACGTTGTTGTTCTCCGCGGCCAGATAGCTGGCGATGTTGGAGCCAACCTGCCCGGCGCCGCAAATGATGATCTTCACCGCCTGCCCCTCTTCCCATCGGGGCCGGCTTCGGCGCCAGGGTCATTGCCCATGGGCCTGCCGTGCTCCCGCACCTTCGTCAATCCGCCACCACCCGCAGCGAGCGGTCGGTGCCGGTGACGCCGAGGCTCTTCAGCTTGCGGTGGAGGGCCGAGCGTTCCATGCCGACGAACTCCGCCGTCCGGCTGATGTTGTGGCCGAAGCGGGTGACCTGGGCCACCAGGTATTCGCGTTCGAACAGCTCGCGCGCGTCGCGCAGCGGCAGGGCCATGATCTCCCCGCCCTTGTCCCACTTCAGCACTTCCGGCGTGATCGCGCCGATCTCGGCCGGCAGCATCTCCGCCGTGATGGGATCGCCCGTGCTCATGATCAGCAGCCAGTCGATGACGTTGCGGAGCTGGCGGACATTGCCGGGCCAGCCGTAGCGCTGCAGCGCCACCATGGCATCCTCGCCGATGGCGCGGCGGGTAAGGCCCTGGGTGTTGGTGGCCTGCTCGATGAAATGGTGGGCGAGCAGCGGAATGTCCGACTGGCGTTCGGCCAGCGAGGGCACGCGGATCGGCACCACGTTGAGGCGGTAGTACAGGTCCTCGCGGAAGCGCCCCTCTTCGATCAGGCTTTTCAGGTCGCGGTTGGTGGTGGCGGCCACGCGCACATCGACCTCGATGGTCTGCGAGCCGCCGACCCGCGTGAACGCCTGCTCCTGCAGCACGCGCACGATCTTGGCCTGGGTTTCCAGCGGCATGTCGCCGACTTCGTCCAGCAGCATGGTGCCGCCATGGGCGCGTTCCAGCGCCCCCACCTTGCCGCCTTCGTGGTCGTCGTGGCTGGGCTCGCGGCCCAGCAGTTCGTCGGAGAGCTGGTCGGGGTCCATCGAGGCGCAGTTGAGCACCACGAAGGGGCCGCGGGCGCGCTTGGAGGTGAGGTGGAGCTGGCGGGCCGCCACCTCCTTGCCGGCGCC
>JAGQRL010000082.1 GCA_020425485.1 Rhodospirillaceae bacterium | reverse complement strand
ATCCCGACTGTCGTTGGAGTTGAGGAGCGGCGGTTTCCGCCAGCACGGCGTCCAGCATCTCCGCCAGGGCATCCGGCCAGGGCCGCAGGGCGAGCCCGTGGACGCGGGCCAGCCGCGCGCAGTCCAGCACCGAATTGGCCGGCCGCCGCGCCGGGGTTGGATAGTCCGCCGTGGCGATGGCGTCCACCACCGGGATGTGCGGCAGGTGCGGGCCGGCGAGCTGGAAGATGCGGCGGGCCAGGCCGCACCAGGTGGTGGCCCCATCACCGGCGCAGTGGAAGGTGCCCAGCCCGCCGGGCGCAAACCCGCCCGCCAGCTCCCGCCTGGCCAGCGCCAGCACCGCATCGGCCAGGTCGCCGGCGAAGGTGGGGCAGCCGTGCTGATCGTCCACCACGCCGAGGCGTTCGCGCTCGGCGCCGAGCCGCAGCATGGTCTTCACGAAGTTGCGGCCGTGCACGCCGTAGACCCAGGAGGTGCGCAGGATGACGTGGCGGGCGCCGGAAGCGCGCACCGCCTCCTCCCCCGCCAGCTTGCTGGCGCCGTAGACGCCGAGGGGGGCGGTGGCATCCTCCTCCCCATAGGCACCGGGCTTGCTGCCATCGAACACATAGTCGGTGGAAATGTGGACCAGCAGCGCCCCGGCCGACGCACAGGCCTCGCCCAGGAAGCCCGGCCCGTCGCGGTTGACGGCGAAGGCCCGCTCCGCCTCCGTTTCCGCCGCATCCACGCCTGTAAAGGCGGCCGCATTCGCCACCACGCGCGGGGCCACCTGCGCCACGACCCGCGCCACCGCCGCCCGGTCGGCGATGTCCAGCCCGGCCCGGTTCACCGCCACGGCGTCGAGCCCCGCCGCCGCGGCACGGCGCGCCAGCTCCCAGCCGACCTGGCCGTCGGCTCCGGTGATCAGCACGTCGGCCATGGTCAGCCTGCCGCGCTGCTGCCGAGGCCGAGGCGCTGGCCGGCATAGCGGCCGGAGCGGATGGACTGCCACCAGTCGGTGTTGGCCAGGTACCACGCCACCGTCTTGGCCAGACCGGTCTCGAAGGTCTCTTCCGGCCGCCAGCCCAGCTCCGTCTCGATCTTGCTGGTATCCATGGCATAGCGGGCATCGTGGCCCGGCCGGTCGGTGACGAATTCGATGAGGTGGCGCCGCGATCCCGCGTTCGGCACCACCTCGTCCAGCAGATCGCACACGGCGTGCACCACCTGGAGGTTGGTGCGCTCGGCCGACCCACCGATGTTGTACACCTCGCCCACCCGGCCGCGGGTCATCACCGTCCACAGCGCCCGCGCGTGATCCTTCACATACAGCCAGTCGCGCACATTGGTGCCGGTGCCGTAGACCGGCAGCGGCTTGCCCTCAAAGGCATTGAGGATCATCAGCGGGATCAGCTTCTCCGGGAACTGGCAGGGGCCGTAGTTGTTGGAGCAGTTGGTGATCACCACCGGCAGCCCATAGGTGCGGTGCCAGGCGCGCACCAGGTGGTCCGCCGCCGCCTTGGAGGCCGAATAGGGCGAGCTGGGCGCATA
>JAGQRL010000081.1 GCA_020425485.1 Rhodospirillaceae bacterium | reverse complement strand
GGCCGGCGAGCCGCTGGGGTTCTGGGATGCCGTGGTCGGCGGCCGGTCGGTCGGCACGCCGGGCACGCCGCGCCTGCTGGAAGTGCTGCACGCCAACCATGGCCGCACGCCGTGGGCGGACCTGTTCCAGCCGGCCATCGCCTTGGCAGAGGATGGCTTCCCTGTGGGCATGCGGCTGGCCGGCACACTCGCTGGGGCGCGCGGCGCGGCGCTGGCCCAATCCGCCACCGCGGCGGACTATTTCTTCCCCGGCGGCGCGGCGCTGGCGGCCGGCGACCGGGTGCAGAACCCGGCCTTTGCCGAAACGCTGCGGGCGCTGGCGGCGGACGGTGCCGATGCCTTCTATGCCGGCCCGCTGGCCGAAGCCATCGTTGCGGCCGTCACCTCCCACCCCACCAATCCCGGCCTGCTGGCACTGGATGACCTGGCGGCCTACCAGGTGATCGAACGCCCGGCGGTGTGCCTGCCCTACCGCGCCTATGAGGTGTGCGGCATGGGGCCGCCCAGTTCCGGCGGCCTGACGGTGGGCCAGATGCTGGGCCTGCTGGAGCATTTCGACATGGCCTCGCTGGGCCCCAGCGATGCCGATGCCTGGCACCTGTTCGCCGAGGCCGGTGCGCTCGCCTTCGCCGACCGCAACCGCTACATGGCCGACGCCGATTTCGTGCGCATGCCCCAGGGCCTGCTCGACCCCGCCTACCTCACCATCCGCGCCCAGGCGATCGACCTGGATGCCACCCTCCCCCGGCCGGTGGCACCGGGCAATCCGCCGTGGCGGGAAGCGGCGGCGTGGTCCGACGATGCCTCGCAGGAACGCCCCGGCACCAGCCACATCGCCATCATCGATGGCGAGGGCAATGCGCTGTCCATGACCACCACCATCGAAAGCGCCTTCGGCTCCACGCTGATGGTGGGCGGCTTCCTGCTCAACAACGAGCTGACCGACTTCTCCTTCAGCCCGGAAGTGGACGGCCGGCCGGTGGCCAACCGGGTGGAGCCGGGCAAGCGGCCGCGCAGCTCCATGGCGCCGACCATCGTGTTCGATGCCGATGGCGGCGTGCGCCTGGTGGTCGGCTCGCCCGGCGGCAGCCGCATCATCGCCTATGTGGCCCGCGTGGTCGTGTCGGTGCTCGATTGGGGCTTCGATATCCAGACCGCCATTTCCCAGCCCAATGTGGCCGACCGCAACGGCGCCATCGACCTGGAGGACGCCACGGAGATCACCGCCCTGGCCCCGGCCCTGGAAGCGCGCGGCCACGAGGTGAGCTTGCGCGATCTCAACAGCGGCCTGCACGGCATCGAAGTGCTACCCGACGGAACTTTGCGCGGCGGTGCCGACCCGCGCCGCGAGGGCACCGTTCATGGTGACTGATCATGGCGCCTGACGTGTCCGCCCGCACCGGCTCCAGCTCCCGCCACTGCATGCGACGCCCCTGACGATGCCCCTGAAGTATGGAGCCTGCGCCACCGGGCACCCGGCCTGCACCCAGGCGGCGGCCGAGATCCTGGAAGACGGCGGCAACGCCGTGGACGCCGCCATCGCCGCGGCGGCCACCACCTGCGTGGCGGAACCGGCCCTGGCCAGCCTGGGCGGCGGCGGCTTCGCCCTGGTGCACCGGCCGGGCGGCCAGCCGGTGCTGCACGACTTCTTCCCGATGACGCCGAGCCGCGACCACCGCTCGAACGATGTGGACATCCGCACCATCGATGCGGAGTTCGGCACCGCTACCCAGCCTTTCCACATCGGCCTGGGCACCGCCGCTGTGCCGGGCACCACGCGCGGGCTGTTCTCGCTGCATCAGGATCTCGGCGCGGTGCCCATCCGCCGGGTGCTGGAGCCGGCCATCCGGGCCGCCCGCGAGGGCGTGATCACCACGCCGCAGCAGGCCTATATCAACCGTGTCATCGGCGCCATTCTGCTGGCCACGCCGGGCAGCCGCTCGGTGTTTGCCGGTGCGGCCGACGGCAGCGAACTGCCCGAGGCCGGCAGCCGCTTCCGCTGGCCGGACCTGGCCGATCTGCTGGATGCGCTCGCCCACGAAGACGACCGGCTGATGTATGAGGGCGAAGTCGGCCGGGCGATCGCCGCCATGTGCGCCGACCGCGGTGGCTGGATCACCGAAGACGACCTCATCGACTATCGGGTGGTCCGCCGCACGCCGCTGCGCATCGGCTATCGCGGCTGGTCTGTGCTGTCCAACCCCGCACCGGCGGTGGGCGGCGCCCTGGTGGCGCTGACCCTGTCGCTGTTCGAAACCCGGCTGGCCAGCGACTGGTCGGTCACCTCGCTGGAGACGTTGCAGCATATGGGGCGTGCCCTGGCGGTGGCCGGCGATATCGCCGAACACACCGCAGACGAGATCCTCGCCGCCTGGCAGCCCGATGCGCTGACCGCCCATCGCGCGCGGCTGGCGGCCGGCGCCCCCGTGGTGGCCCGCGGCACCACCCAGATCAGCGTGGTCGACCGCCACGGCACGGCGGTGGCGATGACGCTTTCCAACGGCGAAGGCTGCGGCATCATGGGGCCGGGCGGCGGCTTCATGCTGAACAACATCATGGGCGAGCCGGACCTGTGCCGCGACGGGCCAGACGTGTTCCCGGCCAAGACCCGCCTTGCCTCGATGATGGCGCCGACGCTCGCGTCCGACCGCAATGGCCGCTTGCTGGTGTGCGGCAGCGGCGGGTCGCGGCGCATCCGTTCGGCGATTCCGCAGGTCATCAGCCATGTCGTCGATGAGGGCCTGCCGCTCGACATCGCAGTGGAGGCCGGGCGCATGCATTGGCAGGATGGCGAATTGCATGTCGAGGGCGACGGCGACCCCCGCCTGGTCGATTGTGCCGAGAGCCTGTCGCGCGCCCCGCACGTGTGGCCGGAACGCAGCATGTTCTTCGGCGGCGTCAACGCGGTGCTGACCAATGGCGTGGCGGGAATGGCGGCCGCGGACAGCCGGCGCGGCGGGTCCGGCTGGGTGAAATGAGCCCGGCTCGCCCTCGCGCCGCCACCATTGGGGATTCATCTGTGGGCACTCGCAGCCCTATCCGGGATTTCGCAGCCATGAGCATTGCATCGGCACCCTGGCGTGCGGCTTCGGTCGGCCTGGCGATCCTGGCGGCCGTTGCCGTGCTTGGCTGTGCTGAGGAGCCGCCGGTCGAGGCACCGGACCCGGCCGCCAACGCCGACGATCCGCCGCCGCTGGAAGCGCTGCCCGCCGAACCCGTGGAAAGTGCACCGCTGGACGCACCGCCGGTGAGCGCAGCACCGGCGACCGACACCACCGACCCCGAATACATGCCGGACGGCGAGCTGGCGATGGTGGCGGAAGGCGATGCGCTGCCGCCCGAAGAGCTGCTCGATGTTCCCCTCGACGGGCCGGCAAGCGAACCACTCTACGATCCCCTGGACGTGCCGGAAGACCTGGCCGCCCTGCCGGACGATGGGCTGGCGCAGCCGGCCGCCGCACCGCAGGAGGTCAACCCGTTCCTGCCGGTGCCGGAGCTGCTGACGGCATCGCAAACCGCCGACGCGGCGGAGGAAGAAGACGGTGCTGCCCCTTTCGAGCGCCGGCCGCTCCACCTGCCCGATGAGCTGCCGCGCGAGGAGCTGCCCAGCCTCGGCGAACTCAACCTTCCCGAAGCGCCGCACCCCCCCGAAATTCTACCGCCGGAAGCAGAAACGGCTCCCCCGCCTGTGCAGATTGTCGCGCCCGTTCAACGCGTACGTCAGGGGCCCTGGCGGGTCGTTTGTTACCAAGACGGCGACGTAGTATTCGAACACAATAGCATCTACCGCGTGTGGCTTGCCGATCACGTGCCACCACAGTGGGCCTATGAAACTGTTGATGGTATCCGTTTCCGCGGGCGAATTGGCACAGACGTTAACTGCCAGTGGTTCCGCCAATGACGTTCCCGGCTATCACGATTTTTCTGAATGGCCAGATGCGGCAGGCCACACTTTTGCAATCCCGTGGTAAGAATAGAGCATAACTGGCTCTAACATCATGCTTGACCGCTGTAACTGTCTTGACTGCTCAGGTGCGGTGGAAGATAACGTGAATTTATTGATAAGGTTCTAGACGCGCGGCGCGTGCGCCGTTGCGCAGGCGGACGGAGGCTCCATGTTGAAGATCCGATTTGGCTCCAAGCGGAGTGCTGTCCTGGCCACGGTTGCGCTCACCCTGCTGGGTGGTTCCGCGCATGCCATGACGCTTCAGGAAGCCGTGCAGCTCACGGTCTCCACCAACCCGGAGATCGGCGAAGCGCGCGCCAGCCGCTTGGCCATCGACCACGAGCTGACCCAGGCGCGCGGCCTCTACCTGCCGCAGATCGATTTGCGCGCCGAGGTGGGGCCGGAATACACGGATTCGCCGACGGTTCGCTCCCGCGGCGATTTTAACGGTGACACCGCCTGGCCGCGCTGGAACCTCTCGATCGTCCTGCAGCAGCGGATTTTCGATGGCTTCGAGGCGGACTCCGAAGTGGAGCGCCAGGCCGCGCGCGTCGATGCTGCCGCATACCGGGTGCTGGAACGTTCGGAATTCGTCGGCCTCGACGTCATCCAGGCCTATCTCGACGTCATGCGCAACATGGAGCTGGTGAACCTGGCGCGCGAGAACGTTAACGTGCACCGCTCCACGCTCAGCGAAGTGCAGCGCCTGGTGAATGCCGGCGAAGCCAGCGTGGCGGACTCCCAGCAGGCGGAAGCCCGGCTGCGCAACGCCGAAGAGACCCTGATCTCCTTCGAGCACGATTTGGAAGAAGGCCGGATCACTTACCAGACCATCGTCGGCCAGCCTCCGGGCCAGCTCACCATGCCTGCTCCGGTGATCGCCTCCGTGCCGCTGGACCTGGACTCCGCGGTGCAGACCGCGCTGGGCGGCAACCCGCTGATCTCCATCGCCCTGGCGGATCTGGATGTCAGCCAGGCTGAGCTGCGCGAAGCCGAGTCCGTGTTCTATCCCAGCCTGACCCTGGAAGGCACGGCCTCCCACGGCTTCAACATCGCCGGCCAGCAGGGCGACGAAAGCCGCGCCAACCTGCTGCTGGTGGCCCGCTACAACCTCTATCGCGGCGGCATCGACAGCGCCAACCGGCAGGAGCAGATCGCCCATATCGGTGAGCGCCAGGAGCGGCTGGACCGCATCCGCCGCGAGGTCGAGGAGCTGGTGCGCACCTCCTGGAACACCATGGAAAGCATCACCCGGCGCATCCCGGTGCTGGAGCAGGAAGTGGTCGCCGGCGAGCAGGTGCGGCAGTCCTATCGCGAGCAGTTCGTGCTCGGCGCGCGGACGCTGATCGACGTGCTGGACAGCGAGAACGAGCTGTTCAACTCCCGCGTCGCCCTGTCGAGCGCCCAGTTCGCGCAGATCTTCTCCCGCTACCGGGTGATCGCGGCGACCGGTAACCTGATGAATACGCTGAACATCCGCGTGCCCGACGAAGCGGCGGCGGTGGCCCGCGAGAACGCCGGTGGCGTCCATCAGGCCCACGTCTCGGAAGTGCCGCTGGGGAACGACTACTTCCGTTGAGCCGCGCGGCCGCCCTGCGGCCGGCCACGGAATACAAATCGCTGGAACAAAGGATGGGCGCCTTAATTTGGCGCCCATCTTTGTCTCAACAGTGTGGCTACCCTTAGAATTGATTAATCTTCCGGCGGCTATGGTCCATCCACCATCCCGAGAGTGAGGCGATGAGCGCACCCGATCACCTCGAGCCCGAAGACGAGCCCGCAGTCGAGCCCGCGACCGAGCCCACACCAGAACAGCCGCAATGGTCGATCGGCACCCAGGACTTGGCTGGGAGCCATTCCGACCCGCTGCTGGCCTCGCTGGTGTTCCTCACCAAGCACTTCGAGCGCACCATGTCGCGCGATGCGCTGGTGGCGGGCCTGCCGCTGGACGACGGGATCCTCACCCCCAGCCTGTTCACCCGCGCCGCCTCCCGCGCCGGGCTGACCGCCAAGCTGGTGCGGCGGCCGCTCGCGCGCATTCCCGCCATCGTCCTGCCGGTGGTGCTGCTGCTGAAGAACCGCGGGGCCTGCGTGCTCCAGCGCATCCATGCCGACGGCCACGCCGTCATCCTGGTGCCGGAGACCGACGAGGGCATGGCCACGGTGCCGCTGGCCGACCTGGAAGCCAGCTATTCCGGCTACGCGATCTTCATCAAGCCGCAGCACCGCTACACCGATCGCCTGGGCACCGAAGCCCCGCCGGAAGCCGGCCACTGGTTCTGGTCCACCCTGGCGCGGCTGTGGCCCACCTATGCCGAGGTGGTGGTGGCCGCCGGCCTGGTGAACTGCCTGGCGCTGGCATCGCCGCTGTTCATCATGAACGTGTACGACCGGGTGCTGCCCAACGCCGCCTTCGCCACCTTGTGGGTGCTGGCCGCCGGCATCGCGCTGGCCTTCGGGTTCGACTTCCTGCTGCGCATCGTGCGCGGCCTGCTGATCGATTCCGCCGGTCGCCGGGCCGACGTGATCATGGCCAACCAGATCTTCGAACACGTCCTCAACATCAAGATGGCGGCGCGGCCGCAAAGCACCGGCGCCTTCGCCAACCATCTGCGCGAGTTCGAAACGGTGCGGGACTTCTTCACGTCGGCCACCCTGGCCTCCCTCACCGATCTGCTGTTCGTCGGCCTGTTCATCTTCGTCATCTCCGTGGTGTCCGGGCCGCTCGCCTATGTGCCGCTGGCGGTCGTCGTCCTCACCTTGATCATCGGCTTCATCGTGCAGATCCCGCTGGCCCGCACGGTGCGGCAGACCCAGGCGGAATCGGCGCTGAAGCACGGCATCCTGGTGGAGACGGTAAGCTCGCTCGACACCATCAAGAGCCTCGGTGCCGAAGGCCGCATGCAGCGGGCCTGGGAGCGCTTCGTCGGCGCCACCTCGCGCACCAGCCAGAAGAGCCGGCGGATCTCCAACCTGGCCATGAGCATGACCAGCCTGCTGCAGCAGATGACCACGGTGTGCATCGTGGTCGGCGGCGTCTACCTGGTCTCCGAAGGCGAGATGACCCAGGGCGGCATCATCGCCGCGGTGATCCTGGGCGGGCGCGCCGTCGGCCCGCTGGCCGGGGTGGCCGGCACCCTGTCGCGCATGAACCAGTCCATGTCCGCGCTGCGCACGCTCAACAGCCTGATGCGCACGCCGGTCGAGCGGCCGTCGGACCGCAACTTTGTCAGCCGCCCCATCACCCGCGGGGCCGTGGAATTCCGCGACGTCACCTTCGCCTATCCGGGCAGCCAGCACCCTGCCCTGCGCGGCGTCTCGTTCTCGGTGGAGCCGGGCGAACGGGTGGGCGTTATCGGCCGCATCGGCTCGGGCAA
>JAGQRL010000434.1 GCA_020425485.1 Rhodospirillaceae bacterium | reverse complement strand
GGGGGTGCGGGCCGGAACCGACTCCGCCAAAGGCGGAAATGCTCTCGGGGTCCGCGCTCAGGTCAGCAGATTGAGCCCGATGCTGAAGGTGGGCAGGCCGGTGTCGTAGCCGGCCACCGGCTGGAACAGGCTGAGCACGCCGGAATAGGTGGTGGAGGCGGACTCCCGGTCCTGGGCCAGCAGGTAGCGGTCGATGATCTGGTTGCGGTAGTCCTCTTCGCCCAGCCGCTCCACATCGATGTACTGGCCCAGCATCTCCGCCTGCTTGTCGACGTCCAGATAGGCCATCTCCTCGGGCAGGCCGTAGGCCCCCATCACCACCGTGCGCAGCGCGTTGTCGCTGAGCACCTGGTAGAGGCTTTCCGCTTCGCCGGCGCTGCGCTCGAAATACAGCACCTCGCGCACGGCGGCGTTCTGGTCGCCGACCTGCATTTCCAGGCCGACGGTATAGTACTGGTCGATCAGCGCGAGCTGGCCTTCGCCGCTTTGCAGCACCTCCAGCCCCTGGTCCATGCGCAGGTCGGTGGCCATCTTCAAGAAACGCTGGTCCTGCATCTGGTAAACCAGCGCGTCCTCGCCCTCCAGGTCGTCCAGCAGCACCCGCTTCAGCAAGCCGGTGGCGTTGTGCAGCTCTTCGTCGATGTTGTAGGCCTGAAGGATGAAAGTCCTAAGCTCGTAGTCGTCCAGCACCTCTTCGGGAGATTCCGCGAGCGCGATCCGCTCCATGAAGGTGCGTACCGCGCGGTCGACGGTGGGCTGTTCCTGGTAGTCCTGGATCCGCCGTTCCCATTGGCTGGTGACCGACGAATACAGCATGGTGGCCGACAGACCGACGCCACTGACCGACATGGTGCACCTCCCAAGGTCCTAGGACCGATCGACAGTCACGCGGGCCCGGCCCGCACCCCTGCCCTCACTTCTGCCCGCACCCCTGCCCGGGACACCGGACCCGCGACCGACCTGGGGGGTCGACGCGGGCCGGGCGGGCTGGGAAATATCCGCCGCCGCAGCGGCCGCCGTTCCGCTTACTGGAACAGCGACAGGATCGCCTGCGGGTTGGAGTTGGCGATGGACAGGGCCTGCAAGCCGAGCTGCTGCTGCACCTGCAGGGCCTGGAAGCGGGCACTCTCCTCGGCCATGTTGGCGTCGACCAGCGTGCCGATGCCGTCGTTGACCGACTTGATGAGGGTGTCGACGAACTCCTGCTGGGCTTCCAGCGCCTGTTCCGCGGCACCGATGATGCCGGCCACCAGCTTGAGCTGGTTTTCCGCATCGTCGACCCGCTTCAGCAGCGCATCGAAGTCCAGCGACCCGCCATTGGCGCTGTCCATGTTGAAGGCCAGGATCTGCAGGCCGTTGTCGAACGCCTGGTCGCGGTCGGTGACGACGATGGCGTCGTCCTCGGCCTGGATCTTGAACTCGTCGGTCAGCGTGGCGCCGAGGAAGGTCTCGATATCCGTCACCATCTCGCCGGCCGTGCCGACGCCGCCGGCCGCGGTGTTGAGGATGGTGGAGATGTAGGCGGCCACCTCTTCCGGCGTCTTGCTGATCAGCGCGGTGCCGACCACTTCGCTGTAGTCGACGTAGTACTTGTTGTCGGTGCCGTCGATCTTGGCGCCGCTCACCACGCTGTCGTTGGGTCCGGCGATCACGAAGGTGAAGGTCTTCGACACACCGTTGGCCTTGCCGAAGGTGATGTCGATGGTGTCGCCTTCATCCAGATCGTCGTTGATCTGCAGCTCCACCTGGGCCAGCCCGCCCTCGCGCGCCTCGGTCAACTGGAAGTCGCCGCTGCCGAACGCCTTGTTGGGGTCGGTGGAGGTGGTGAAGATGCCGAGCTGGCCGGTGCCTTCCGCCAGATCGCGCAGCACGCTCAGCGTGCCCGCTGTGGTTTCGCTGTCGAAGCTGAAGCCCAGGCCGGCGAGCGGTCCGCCATCCTTGCCCAGTTCGGTCAGCTTGTTGTCGAAGCTGGAGGCCGCGGCCGCCGCGGTGGCGCCGACGATGGCGAAGTCGTCCTGCAGGGTCGTCCGCGCCGTGGTGGAATATTCGATCACCGGGGCGGAGAAGCTGGACGCACCGGCCGAGGTGGTGACCGCCGCTTCCTGGATGGTCACCGTGGTGCCGGTGATGTCGATCTCCAGGTCGTTGGCCTGGAAGAAGTCGGTGGCCTCGATCTCCGCCTTCAGGCCCGCAGCCGTGGTGGTGCTGGATGCCGTGACGTCGTAGTCGAAGGTCTGCACCACCGTACCGCGGGTATAGGTGAAGGAAATCCGCGTCAGCGAATTGGACACCTCGTCGGCCGTCGGCGCTCCGCCGAGAGCCGTAAGGGTGCCGGCGCTCAGCGTGGTCACGGTGTTGGCACGATCGGTGGCGCCGGTACCGTCGGTCTCCGCGGAGGTGCCCGCCGCCGCCGCGGCATAGGTGTTGAACGTCAGCGCCTGCTGGTCGCCGTCACCGTCGATGTAGTTGAAGATGACCTCTTCGCCATCGCTCAGCGCACCGGAGAATTCCACCGAGGTGGCCACCGGGTCGTTACGGTCGTTGACGATTTCGGTCGACTTGCCGGCGGTGACGTTGAGGCCCTTCAGCGCGCCGAGGCCGCGGTCGGATTCCTGGATCGACAGATCCTGGTATTCCACCGAGATCTTCTGCAGCTCGGCCACATTGGTGCCGTCGCGCACGATGTTGGAGACCACGTCGTAGGTATCGCCGGCATTGTCCGGGTCGCCGTCGACCAGGTTGATGCCGTTGAAGCGCGAGGCCGCGACGAAGTTCTGGATCTGCTCGATCGCGTTGTCGATGGACTGCTGGATCAGCACCCGGCCCTGGGCGTTGTTGGACGCCTGCACCACCTTCTCGCGGATCTCCTTGATCTGCTCGGCGATCTGGTTGGTGCCGGCAGATGCCACGCCGAGGGTGGACGCCCCCAGCGACAGGTTCTCGCGGATCGCCTTGAAGCCGGCGACGTCGGACCGCATGCCCAGCGCGATGGCGAAGGTGGCGCTGTCATCCTTGGCCGAGCCGATGCGCAGGCCGGTGTTGATGCGTTCCTCGGCCTTGCCGAGCTGGGTGTTGGTGCGGTTCAGGTTCAGCAGCGCCGAGGCGGCCTGCGGGTTGGTCAGCACGGAGAAGTTCTGCGTCATGTCACTCTCCTTTGAGCGCTCTCGGCCCCACTTCAGAAGCCGTCGCGTCGATCTCTATGGTTCTCCTCGCTGCCACCGCCTCCGGTGCATGGGCAGCTTGATCCGCCCCCCTCATTGCAGGGGCCGTGCCAATTGGATCTGCGGGAAGAGGAATCGCTGACGAGTCAGGCAATTAACCGATGACTCTTCAGAAACGAGTCAAAAGTCGCCAAGGAACCCTCGGGCGGGCGAAACCGCTGCAACCCGGCAAAGCTTGCCCGCCACCACGGCGCTTCCTGCCGGGGAAACCCGCCTCTGCGGCCGGGTTCGGAGCCACATCCGGCGGTTGTTCAGGGGTCGTCGGGGGAGTGGGGCGGGGTGGCGCAGCACCCGGCCCAAGGCGGCCCGCCGGCCCGCCCGCTTCGGTGGGCAGAAATTGCCGAGCGGGTTAACCAACTGTTCATTGCGCCCCCCTAGAGTTCCAACGTCGATGGCCCCCAGTGGAATGGCGCCGTCGAACATGTTCGCCAGGGGCCGTCGCCGTGACTCAACTCCTCAACATGCTGCGCAATCTCGGACCGATGCGACTGGTCGCCATGGGTGGCGTGGCGCTTCTGCTGTTCGGGTTCTTCTTCTATGTGATGACGCAGATCTCCCAACCGGAGATGGCGCTTCTTTATGATGACCTGGACGCGCGCGACAGCGGTGCCGTGGTCGAGCAGCTCGAAGCCCGCGACATCCCCTACCAGCTTCGCGCCGACGGCTCCTCGATCCTGGTGCCGGCCGACGAGGTGGACCGCCTGCGCCTGGCGATGGCGCAGGAAGGCATCCCCTCAGGCGGCAACCTCGGCTACGAGCTGTTCGACGACAGCGACGGCTTCGGCACCACCACCTTCGTGCAGAACATCAACCGGCTGCGCGCGCTGGAGGGGGAGCTGGCGCGTACCATCTCCACCATCACCCATGTGCGCCAGGCCCGCGTGCATCTGGTGCTGCCGGAACGCGCGCTGTTCAGCCGCGATACCCAGTCGCCCACCGCCTCGGTGTTCCTCCGGCTCGATTCCGGCGGGCTCACCTCGCGCCAGGTGGTGGCCATCCAGCACCTGGTCAGCTTTGCCGTGCCGGGGCTGGAGCCCGACCAGGTGTCCATCGTCGACGACACCGGCCAGCTCCTGGCCTCCGGCTCGCCGGAGGATGGCTCGCTCACCGGCCAGTCCACCGCCGAAGAACGCCGCCGGGCGGAAGAAGCGCGGATCTCCCAGCAGATCGAACAGATGCTGGCGCGCTCGCTGGGGCCGGGCCGGGTAATCGCCCGGGTCGCCATCGAGATGGACTTCGACACGGTGCAGACCACGTCGGAAACCTACGACCCGGAAAGCCAGGTGGCCCGCTCCACCCAGTTCGTGGAGTCGGAGGAAAGCTCCAGCGAGGCCGATGGCGTCGACCCGGTTTCGGTCAGCGGCAACCTGCCGGAAGCGGAATCCGCCGATGCCGGCCTGGGCGGGGCCGCCGGCGCTTCGTCGCTCGCCACCCGCACCGAGGAAACCACCAACTACGAAATCAGCCGCACGGTGGAAAACCGGGTGCGCGATGGCGGCCGGGTGGAGCGCATCTCCGTCGCCGTGCTGGTCGACGGCACCTATTCCGAAGCCGACGACGGCACCATGACATATACCCCGCGCTCCGATGCGGACATGGACCAGATCACGGCCTTGGTGCAGAGCGCGGTCGGCTTCGATGCCGTGCGCGGCGACACCGTGGAAGTGGTGAACATGCGCTTCCTGCTGCCCGACGAGATGGAGCCGCTGGCCGGTCCCACCACCTTCTTCGGCTTCCGCACCGAAGAGGTGATGCGCCTGGCCGAGCTGCTGATCCTCGGCGTGGTGGCGGCCCTGGTGATCCTCCTGGTGGTGCGCCCGCTGCTCGGCCGCGCGCTGGAGCCGGCGGGCCAGCCGGCGCTGGCCGGCATCGACAGCCGCGACGACCTGTCGGCCCTACTCACCGACCAGTCCGGCTTCCAGGCGGCCCTGGCCGGCCCCAGCGCCCACACGCCGGCCGGCGGCATGCCGGAGCTGGTGGGCGCCGGCGGCGAGGACGAGGAGGACATGGACTCGCTGATCGACATCCAACAGGTGGAAGGCCGCGTGCGCGCGTCCTCCATCAAGAAGATCGG
>JAGQRL010000433.1 GCA_020425485.1 Rhodospirillaceae bacterium | reverse complement strand
GCGGCCGGTTGGGCGGCCAGCAGGCTGCCGAACCACACCAGCACATCGGGCAGCGCACGCTCGCGCCAGGTGGGCCAATTGTGGCCGCCGTCGGTGATGCGCAAGTCCACCGCCAGCCCGGTTTCGCGCAGCTCCATCGCCAGGTCGAAGGTGCTGCGGTAGGCATTGAAATCGTCGTCGTCGCCCGCGGTCATGTAGAGCGCCGGTGCACAGCCCGAAGCCGCGGCCGCGGCGATATAGGCGCGCGGCCTGAGGGCAAGGAAGCGATCGGCATCGAATGGCCGGCCGAACGAACCGTCGAAGATCCGCTCGTTGCGGTCCTCGTCGAGCTGGAAGCCGGGGGCAACCCGCGACCACAGGGCGGAACTCATGGCCGCGGCGGCACCCCAGCGGTCTGGCTCCGACAGGGCGAAGCGCAGGGCGCCGAAGCCGCCCATGGAATGGCCGGTGACGAAGCGGGCGTCGCGCTCAGGGATGGTGCGGTAGGCGGCGTCGATGTGGTCCACCAGATCGTGGGCGATGGCGGTGGCGTAGTTGCCCGGGCCGCCGACATCGGCACTGTCCACGTACCAGCTTCGCACCCCGTTGGGCATGACGATGATCATCGGCGGGATCTGCCCGGCGGTGATCAGCCGGTCCGCCGTTTCCTCCACCGCTCCCCAGGCAGGGTAGGAGCGTTCGGAGTCACCGACGCCGTGCAGCAGATAGACGACGGGGTAACGTGCCGGCGGGTCGCCGCGGGGATCGTGGTAGCCGGGCGGCAGGTAGATGGAATAGGCGAGCGGATGGCCCAGCGCGGCACTGTCAAAGTGCTGCGACCACAGCAGTTCCGCCCGGGCCGGTGCGGCTGCCACCGCCAGCGCCAGCATCAGCAGTGCCGCAAGTCCCGCCCGCATCCGGCCTCTCCCCGCAACCGTCTTCCCGTTGGGACACGGCGCGGCCGGTGCGGCCGGCAACCGGTCCGCCGGGCCGCACCCCCTAGCCTGCCATCAGCCCGCGCAGGCGACGGTTGGCGACGGCCAGCATGGACACGTCCACGTGGTCGAGCGCCCGCAACTCGGCGATGAGCTGGTCGATGCGCTCCACCGGCTGGGCGCGCTTTTGCAGCCAGGCTTCCGCCACCTCGTCCCACGGCGTGCCTTCTTCGGCCGACTGCACCACCCGCTGGGTGAGGTCGGACTGCAGCGCGTAGAGATCGTCGATGATCGCCGCCACCGCCTGCTTCTGCCAGTGGTTGGCCGTCGGCATGCGCCCCGCACTGTCGCGCAGGAAGGCGAGGCCCAGGCGCCGGCCGATGTCGAAATAGACCGGCGCCACCTCCGCCAGGCCGATGCCGCAGGTATCGGAAATGCGGATCAGGTCGAACCCGGCGGCCAGGATGTTCAGCGCGGAGACCCGGTAGGCCAGATCGTCCGGCACCTTCGCCTTGGTGAGGTTGCGCACCCGCTTGTCCAGCACCTCGCGGGCATCGTCGTAGAGGATGCTGTCGAGGTCGGCGATCAGCAGGTCGACGCCGGGCTTCAGATGGGCCACCTGCTGGCCGACATTCAGGTTGTCGGTGCAGTAGCGCAGCACCCAGCCGGTGGCGCGTTCCACCAGGCGGCGGCTGAGCAGCAGCATATGGGTCTGCACCCCGGCATCCACCTGGGTGTCCAGCCCTTCGATGCGGCTCCACAGCCCGCGCAGGTCGAAGCTGTCGCGCACGATCAGATAGGCGCGCGCCACGTCCGATGCGCCCATGCCGGTCTTGTCCGACGTCTCCGCCACGAAGGTCGGGCCCACCCGGTTCACCATGGAGTTGGTGATCGAGGTGGCGATGATTTCCCGGCGCAGCGGGTGGGCGCCCATGGCGCCTTCGAAGTTGTCCTGCAAGCGGGCGGGGAAGTAGAGGTGCAGGTCCTGGGCGAGTGCCGGATCGTCCGGCAGGCCGCCGGCGAGCAGCGTGTCGTACAGCATCATCTTGCCGTAGGAGAGCACCACGGCCTGTTCCGGCCGGGTGAGCCCTTCGCGGCGGCCCAGCCGCTCGGTCAGCTCCTCGTCGTCGGGCAGGAACTCGATCGCCCGGTTGAGCTGGCCTGCCTTTTCCAGCGCGCGCATGAAGCGGGCCTGCTGGTCCAAGAGTTCGCCGGCTTCCGCCATGGCGAGGCTGAGCGCCTGGGTTTGCAGGTAGTTGTCGCGCAGCACCAGGCCGGCGACCTCCTCGGTCATGCCCTCCAGCACCTGGTTGCGCTGCTTCACCGTCATGTCGCCGGCGCCGACCACGCTGTTGAGCAGGATCTTGATGTTCACCTCGTGGTCGGAGCAGTCGACGCCGCCGGAGTTGTCGACGAAGTCGGTGTTCAGCCGGCTGCCGGCCCGCGCGGTATCGATGCGGCCGCGCTGGGTCAGCCCCAGATTGGCGCCTTCGCCGACCACCCGGGCGCGCACTTGGCTGCCGCTGATGCGCAGGGCATCGTTGGCCTTGTCGCCCACCTCGGCGTGGCTTTCGTCGTCGCCCTTCACATAGGTGCCGATGCCGCCGAACCACAGCAG
>JAGQRL010000080.1 GCA_020425485.1 Rhodospirillaceae bacterium | reverse complement strand
CATGCAGATCATCGACGAGCTGGAGGTGTCGCGCCGCGGCCTCTATGCCGGGGCCGTTGGGTATTTCGGCGCCAGCGGCGATCTGGACACCTGCATTGCCCTGCGCACCGGCCTGGTGAAGGACGGCACGCTCTACGTGCAGGCGGGCGGCGGCATCGTCTACGACAGCGACCCGGATGCGGAGTACGAGGAAACGGTGAACAAGGCCGGCGCCCTGTTCCGCGCCGCCGACGAAGCGGTGAAATTCGCCAGCGGACAGGGGTAAAACGCGCGGCGGGCTATCCAAGGCGGGCGGGGCAACTCTGCGGTCCGGCGGGGGGTCACGCCGCCGCCGAACTGGTATAAGAGTCGTTCACCAACCCAATTGCCGAGGCACGGTCGATGATTCTGCTGATCGACAACTACGACAGCTTCACCTGGAATCTCGTGCACTTCCTCGGCGACCTCGGCGCCCAGGTGACGGTGAAGCGCAACGACGCGCTGTCGGTCGATGCCGCCTTGGGCATGGGGGCGGAGGCCATCGTGCTGTCGCCGGGGCCGTGCACGCCCAACGAAGCCGGCATCTGCCTCGATCTCGTCCGTGCCGCCCCGCCGGAGCTGCCGATCCTCGGCGTCTGCCTCGGCCACCAGGCCATCGGCCAGGTCTATGGCGGCATGATCACCGGCGCGCCGCAGATCATGCACGGCAAGATCAGCGAAATCCGCCACGACGGCACCGGCGTGCTGGCCGGCCTGCCCTCGCCCTTCAAGGCGACGCGCTACCACAGCCTGGCGGTCAACCCGGCCGGCCTGTCGGCGGACATCGTGCCCATCGCCTGGACCGAGGACGGCACCATCATGGCCGTGCGCCACGCCCACCGGCCGATCCACGGCGTGCAATTCCACCCGGAAAGCATCGCCACCGAGCACGGCCACGCCCTGCTGCGCAATTTCCTGGGAGAGACGGCGCTGCACCGCGCCGCCTGACCGATCGATACCGAGACCATGAGCCAGAACGAACTGAAACCCTTCCTTGCCAAGGTCGCCACGGGCGCCAGCCTGAGCGAGGACGAAGCCGCCGCCGCCTTCGAGATCCTGATGACCGGCGGCGCCACCGCATCGCAGATGGGCGGCTTCCTGATGGCGCTGCGCGTGCGCGGGGAAACCGTGGCGGAAATCACCGGGGCCGCCCGGGTGATGCGCGCCAAGGCGCTGAGCGTGGATGCGCCGGACAACGCCATCGATGTGTGCGGCACCGGCGGCGACGGCCAGGGCACCTGGAACATCTCCACCGCCGTCGCCTTCGTGCTGGCGGGTGCCGGCGTGCCGGTGGCCAAGCACGGCAACCGCGCGCTCTCCAGCAAGTCCGGCGCTGCCGACGTGCTGGCCGCCCTGGGGGTGGACATCGATGCCGACATGACGCTGGTGCGCCGCGCCCTGTGGGAAGCCAAGGTGTGCTTCATGATGGCGCCGCGCCACCACGGCGCCATGCGCCATGTGGGGCCGACGCGGGTGGAGCTGGGCACGCGCACCATCTTCAACCTTCTCGGGCCGCTGTCGAACCCGGCGGCGGCCAAGCGCCAGCTCGTCGGCGTGTTTGCCCGCGAGTGGGTGACGCCGGTGGCGGAAACCCTGCAACGCCTGGGTGCTGAAGCGGCCTGGGTGGTGCACGGCAGCGACGGGCTGGACGAGCTGACCACCACCGGCGCCAGCCATGTGGCGGAACTGAAGAACGGCGTGGTGCGCTCGTTCGAGGTGACGCCGGACGATGCCGGCCTGCCGCGGGCCTTCCCCCAGGCGCTCAAGGGTGGCGAGGCGGATGTTAATGCCGCCGCCCTGCGCGGCCTGCTGGCGGGCGAACCGGGGCCGTATCGCGACATCGTGCTGTTCAATGCTGCGGCCGCCCTGATCGTGGCGGGCAAGGCGGAAACCCTGGCCGATGGCGTCGTCCTGGCCGCCCAGGTGATCAATGACGGGCGCGCCAAGGCAGCACTGGAGCGGCTGATCGCCATCTCCACAACGCCGGCATCCGAGGCGATGGATGTCTGACGTCCTCGCCCGCATCTGTGAGGACACGCGGCGGGAATTGGCGCGCCGCAAGATCGAGCGCTGGCAGGTCGACGTGGAGGAGGCCGCCTATGGCGCGCCGCCGGTGCGCGGCTTTGCCAAGGCGCTGCGCCACCAGCGCGATCTCGGTGCCTACGGGCTGATCGCGGAGATCAAGAAGGCCTCGCCCTCCAAGGGCGTGATCCGGCCCAATTTCGATCCCCCGGCGCTGGCCCGCGCCTATGCCGAAGGCGGCGCCACCTGCCTGTCGGTGCTGACCGACGAGATCCACTTCCAGGGCCGCGATGCCTATCTGGCGGCGGCCCGTGCGGCGGTGGACCTGCCGGTGCTGCGCAAGGACTTCATGCTGGATCCCTACCAGATCTTCGAAGCCCGGGCGATCGGCGCCGACTGCGTGCTGGTGATCCTGGCCGCCATCGGCAAGTCTAAGGCGGCGGAACTGATCCGCATCGCTCACCGGTTGCGCATGGATGCGCTGGTGGAGGTGCACGACGAGCGCGAACTCGACCTGGCGCTGGAGCTGGACGGCGATCTGATCGGCATCAACAACCGCAACCTGAAGACGCTGGAGGTCGATTTGGCGACCACCGAGCGCCTGGCGCCGATGGTGCCGGACCACCGCCTTGTGGTCGGCGAAAGCGGCCTCAACACGCCGCACGATCTGGCGCGCATGGCCGAAGTCGGCGTCACCACCTTCCTGATCGGCGAGAGCCTGATGCGCCAGGACGACGTGGCGGATGCCACCCGCCGCCTGCTGTCCGGCGTGGTGGAACCCGCCGCCGCCCCCATCGGCCCCTGAGCGAAGCATGAGCGGCTTTACCCATTTCGATGATAGCGGCAAGGCGCGCATGGTCGATGTGTCGGCCAAGCCGGAAACCGAACGCGTGGCCATCGCCGGGGCTGCGGTGCGCATGGCGCCGGAAACGCTGGCCATGATCGCCGAAGGCAGTGCCGCCAAGGGCGATGTGCTGGGGGTGGCCCGGCTGGCCGGCATCATGGCGGCCAAGCAGACCTCCGGCCTGATCCCGCTGTGCCATCCCCTGCCGCTCACCTCCGTGGAGGTGGAGTTGACCTGCGACGAGGCTGCCGGCGGCGTGGCCATCCGCGCCACCGCCCGCACCACCGGGCGCACGGGCGTGGAGATGGAGGCGATGACCGCCGCCGCGGTGGCCGGCCTCACCGTCTACGACATGTGCAAGGCGGTGGACCGCGGCATGGTGGTGGATGCGGTTCGCCTGCTGCACAAGCGCGGCGGCAAGTCGGGAATTTGGAACGCCCCTGGGACGGCCCCTGAATGATCTCCGCTCGATGATCTCCGTCGCCGAAGCCCGCGCGCGGGTGCTGGAGGGCCTGGTCCCCCTGCCTGCCGAGATGGTCGCCCTGCCCGATGCCTTGGGCCGTGTGCTGGCCGAACCGGTGGCCGCCCGCATCACCTCCCCCGCCGCCGCGATCTCCGCCATGGACGGCTACGGCGTGCGCGCCGCCGATGTGGCTGAGGTGCCGGTGATCCTGCGGCAGATCGGCGAGGTTCCCGCCGGTAAGGTGTTTGCTGGCACCGTGGGACCGGGGGAGTGCGTGCGCATCTTCACCGGCGCCCCGCTGCCCGCGGGGGCCGACACCATCGTGATCCAGGAAAACACCGAGGCTGCTAACGGCCGGGTGACGGTGCGGGAAACCGCCACCCTCGGCCGCTATGTGCGCCCCCAGGGCCTCGATTTCAGTGCCGGCCAGGTGCTGCTGGAAGCCGGCCGGCGCCTCAATGCGCGCGCCGTGGCGTTGGCGGCGGCCATGAACGTGCCGTGGCTGGCGGTGCGCCGGCGCCCGCGCGTCGCCATCCTCGCCACCGGGGACGAAGTGGTGCTGCCAGGCGAACCCATCGGGCCGAGCCAGCTTCCCAGCTCCAACTCGCCCGGCCTGGCGGCCATGGTCACCGCACTTGGCGGGCAGCCGGTGATGCTGCCCACCGCCGCCGACACTGTGGATGCGCTGCGCCATCTCGCCGCCGGGGCCGTGGGCTGCGACCTGCTGGTGACCACCGGCGGCGCTTCGGTGGGCGACCACGACCTGGTGCGCGATGCCCTGGTGCCGGCGGGGCTGGAGCTTGGCTTCTGGTCCATCGCCATGCGCCCCGGCAAACCCCTGATGCACGGCCGCATCGGCGGCGTGCCCATGCTGGGACTGCCCGGCAATCCCGTCTCCACCATGATCTGCGGGCTCCTGTTCCTGCGGCCCATGCTGCGCGCCCTGCTGGGCCTGCCCGACGATGGCGACCGGCGGGAAACCGCCCGGCTCGGCCGCGATCTTCCGGCCAACGACCGGCGGGAGGAATACATGCGCAGCCGCCTGGGCCGCGACGAGGACGGCGTGCCGGTGGCCACGCCGTTTGACGCGCAGGACAGCGCCATGGTGTCGCTGATGGCCGCCGCCCAGTGCCTGGTGGTGCGCCCGCCCCATGCCCCGCCCGCCGTGGCCGGCGAAACGGTGGGTATCGTCCGCTTCGAGGACGAGACACTCCCCCTCTGAAAGGGTTCCAAGTTTTTCAGGCAGTTCTGTCTCTTGGCTGCTTGACGTTTTTG
Source organism: Rhodospirillaceae bacterium (assembly GCA_020425485.1). GTDB lineage: Bacteria > Pseudomonadota > Alphaproteobacteria > DSM-16000 > Inquilinaceae > JACKIH01. The sequence continues at coordinate 6,783 of JAGQRL010000080.1, read as the reverse complement.
GTTTGTTCTGTCTCAATCATTGCGTGAGTCGGCGTTGCGCCGGCACCGGCCAAGTTTCGCATACGGGAGCATCGAGATGTTGACGCGCAAGCAGCAGGAACTGCTCCTGTTCATCAATCAGCGCCTGTCGGAAGGCGGGGTCTCGCCGTCGTTCGATGAGATGAAGGATGCGCTGGGCCTGCGCTCCAAGTCCGGCATCCACCGGCTGATCACCGGGCTGGAGGAGCGCGGCTTCATCCGCCGCCTGCCCCACCGCGCCCGTGCGCTGGAAGTCACCCGCCTGCCCGATGGTCTGGCACGCCCGGGCGAGATGGAGGACGACGGCGGCGACAGCACGGTGGTGAGGCCCAACTTCCGTGCGGCACCGCGCCAGCCGGAACCCGACGAGTCCGTTGTCTCGCTACCGCTCTATGGGCGGATTGCCGCCGGCACGCCCATCGAGGCGCTGCGCGACCCCTCCCGCCGGGCGGAGGTTCCCGCCGGCCTGCTGGGGCGCGGCGAGCACTACGCGCTGGAAGTGGCCGGCGACAGCATGGTCAATGCCGGCATTCTGGATGGCGATACGGTGATCATCCAGAAGACCCAGGTGGCGGACAGCGGCGCCATCGTGGTGGCCCTGGTGGACGGGCTGGAAGTGACGCTGAAGCGGCTGCGCCGGCGCGGCAAGACCATCGCGCTGGAACCCGCCAACCCCACCTATGAAACCCGGATCTTTGGGCCCGACCGCGTGCAGGTGCAGGGCCGGCTGGTGGGGCTGCTGCGCCGCTACGAGTGATCGGCCGGGAGGCGCTTCGCCTCCCCTGGCCTTCCCCCGGCCCGTCAGCGGGTGAGCGCCCAGGGCCGATCGCCCTCATGCTCCGCCACCGTCTCGATGCGCGGTGGGCCGTCGCCCAGCCACACCGCATGGGCGCCGTGGCGCCACACGTCGAACCGGTCGATCACCACGGCCGCACAGGGCTGGAACACCGGCACTTCGGCCACCAGCAGGTCGGCTGCGGCACAATCCTCGTCCAGCGCCCGCGGATCGGCCACCAGGGCCAGGGTGGTGCCGGCATGGTGGACGATGCAGCCAAGTCCGTCGCAGCGCTGGCGGTCGGCCGGCAGGTCGGCAAGCGCGATCGTTGAGCCGGCGGCAAAGCGATCTGCCCAGGCGCGGGCGGCAAAGCGTTCTCGGTTGAGGCTCGTCAGCACCAGGTGCCGCGGCTCGCCGTCGATCAGCCCGATCAGGTCCGCCGTGTCGCTCACCAGCAAGTCGGGCGGCCGCTCGATGGTGCTGGAGGCAAGTCCGGCGGCCATCGCCAGGCATCCCCACAGGCGCCAGGGCCGCCGCCACAGGCACAGCCACAGCCCGCCGAGGCTGAGCAGGGCCAGCCCCCAGGCCGGCGGCGGGGCGAAGCGGGCGCTGCCGCCGGCAAGCTGGGCGGCCTCCCCGGCGATCCACACCAGCGCGGACACGCCGAGACCCATCAGGTAGAGCGGCCCCTCCTCCATCCCCAGCGGCATGGCCAGGTAGGCGGCCATGCCGAAGGGCATGATCCAGAAGGCGGTCAGCGGCACGGCCAGCAGATTGGCCAGGGCGCCGGCCGTCGCCACGGCCTGGAAGTGAAAGAGCGAGAACGGTGCCGTCGCCAGCCCGGCCACCGCCGTGCTCACCAGCACGCCGGCCAGATAGAGGAGGACGGCCCGCGCCATGCCGCCGCCGCGCCGCCAGCGCCCCATCCTCGGCGCCAGCCACTCATAGGCGGCGACCAGCCCGACCACGGCGGCAAACGACATCTGGAAGCTGGCCGAAACCACGCTGTCGGGCGCCAGCACCAGCACCACCAGGGCGGCCCAGGCGACCAGCCGCATGCTGAGTGCCTCGCGGTCGGCCAGCACGCCCAGCAGCACCAGCCCGGTCATCAGCACCGCCCGCTGGGTGGGCACGGGGGCGCCCACAACCAGCATGTAGGCGACGGCGGAGAGCAGGGCCGCCACCGCCGCCCATTTCTTGATCGGCCGGGTGACGGCCAGGCGTTCGTTCAGGCTGCCCAGCAGGCGCACCAGCACGAACACGCCGCCCGCCACCAGCCCCACATGCAGCCCGGAAATGGCCAGCAGATGGGCCAGCCCGGCGTCGCGCAGCACCTCGTAGGTGGCATCGTCGACCCCGCCGCGCTGCCCGGTCAGCAGCGCTGCGGCGAAGCCGGCGGCGGGCGGATCGAGCGCCTGGTCGATGCGCGCCACCATGTCCGCCCGCGCTGCATCGATGGCTTGCCAGAAGCCGCCGGCTGCCGGGTCGGCCACCAGCTCGGCGTGGCCCATGGCGAAACCGGTGGCGCTGAGGCCCTGGAAATAGGCCCAGCGGCGGAAATCGAAGGCACCGGGGGCCACCGGACGGCGCGGCCCGGACAGCTCGCCGAACACGCGGATGCGGCTGCCGATGGCGGGGGCCGGATCCGATGGCAGCAGGCGCACGCGCACCAGATGCGGCGGCGGCATCTCCCCGCCCCGGCTGGAAAACACCACCTCGTCCAGCGTCACCCGGGCGCCGCGGGGCTGCCGGTCGAGCCCCACCACCACGCCTTCCATGGTGCCGCGGTGCCCCCGGTCGTCCCACAAGGGCGTGGCGGTCAGATCGGTTGCCAGCCGGCCGGCGCCCACGCCTGCGGCCAGCAGGGCAGCCCCCAGCAGCGGGATGGCGAGCCCCGGCCGGCGGCGCTGCCCCACCGCCAGGGCCACCGCGAGGCCAAGGCAGGCCACGGCCGCCCACAGTGGCGGTTCCTCCGGCAGGGCGAAATAGGTGGCGATGCCGGCACCGAAGGCCACCGGCACCCACAGCACCCAACGGTCGCGCTCGGCGGCCAGCGGGCCGAGGCCCTCCGGCGGTCTCAAACTGGCGGTCCCAACATGGTGCCTCGCGGCGGCGGGGTGTGCTATGTGACGCCCGCCACTGTGTGACCGCAGCCCCCCGTCGTCCATGACCGTTGTTACCCGTTTCGCGCCCTCCCCCACCGGTTTCCTGCACATCGGAGGGGCACGCACCGCCCTGTTCAACTGGCTCTTTGCCCGCCACCACGGCGGTCGCTTCATCCTGCGTATCGAGGATACCGACCGCGCCCGCTCCACCCCGGAAAACGTCCAGGCGATCCTCGACGGGATGACCTGGCTGGAGCTGGACTGGGACGGCGAGGCGGAAAGCCAGTTCGCCCGGCGCGACCGCCACACCGCCGCCGCCCACCGGCTGCTGGAGGCGGGCTTCGCCTACCGCTGCTACGCTACCCCGGCGGAGCTGGAGGAGATGCGGGCGCGCGCCCGGGCCGAAGGCCGGCCGCCCCGCTACGACGGCCGCTGGCGCGACCGCGATCCGGCCGAGGCGCCGGCCGATATTCCCCCCGCCGTGCGCTTCCGCGCACCGACCGACGGCGCCACCACCATCAAGGACGCAGTGCAGGGCGAGGTGACGGTGCGCAACGACCAGCTCGACGACATGATCCTGCTGCGCGCCGACGGCACACCCACCTACATGCTGTCCGTCGTCGTCGACGACATCGACATGGGCATCACCCATGTGATCCGCGGCGACGACCACCTGACCAACGCCTTTCGCCAGACCCAGCTTTTCCAGGCCCTGGGGGCATCCCTGCCGGTGTTCGCCCACATCCCGCTGATCCACGGGCCGGACGGCGCCAAGCTGTCCAAGCGCCACGGCGCCCTGGGGGTGGAAGCCTACCGCGACATGGGCTACCTGCCGGAAGCCATGCGCAACTATCTGTTGCGGCTGGGCTGGGCCCATGGCGACGACGAGATCATCTCCACCGAGCAGGCGATCGCCTGGTTCGACCTGCCGGAGGTGGGCAAATCGGCCGCCCGCTTCGATTTCGCCAAGCTCGATTCGCTGAACGGCCACTATCTGCGGCAGGCGGAAGCGGACCGCCTGGCCACCTTGATCCGCCGGCCGGTGGAGGAGCTGGTGGCCCGCAGCCTCGATGAGGCCGCGTTCGGCCGCCTCGTCCGCGGAATGCCTGGATTGCAGCAGCGTGCCAAGACGCTGGTCGACCTCGCCCAGTCGGCGGCCTTCTACGTGCGCCAGCGGCCGCTGGAGATGGCCGACAAGGCCGCCGACGTGCTGGCGGACTTCGGCGCCGAGCGGCTGGCAGGTTTGCAGAGCGCCCTCGCCGATGTGGCGGAATGGACGGAATCGGCCGTGGAGGCCGCGGTTCGCAGCTTCGGCGAGGCCGACGGGCTGAAGCTGGGCAAAGTGGCGCAGCCGCTGCGCGCCGCGCTCACCGGCAGCACGGTTTCGCCCGGCATTTTCGAGGTGGCGGCCATCCTGGGCCGGGATGAGACGCTAGGACGCATCGCCGATGCGCTCTCCGGGGAGGTGCGAGCGCCTGACGTGGACTCGTCACATTGATCTTGCTGCGCCTGCCCACTACGATATGGCCATCGTTTGGACCCGGGGCTCCCGCCCTCGCGGGAAACGGAAGGACCGACATATGACTCAGGTTCATACCGCTGCAAATGACGCGGCGGAAGATACTGTGACCTTGATCGACAATAGAACCGGCAAGACATACACCTATCCGGTTCTCAACGGAACTGTTGGCCCCAGCGTCATCGACATACGAAACTTATACCGCGACACGGGTATGTTTACGTATGACCCCGGTTATACTTCAACCGGCTCATGCGATAGTCGCATTACCTACATCGACGGCGACCAGGGAATCTTGCTGCACCGCGGCTATTCGATCACCGATCTGGCCGAGCAGAGCGATTTCATGGAGGTCTGCTACCTCCTGTTGCACGGCGAGCTGCCCAACGTGGCGGAGAAGAACAAGTTCGTCCGCACCATCTCCCGCCACACCATGGTGCACGAAAAGTTGCGCGGGTTTTACGACGGCTTCCGCAACGACGCGCACCCCATGGCCATCCTGTGCGGCGTCACCGGCGCGCTGGCCGCGTTCTACCACGACAGCACCGATATCCGCGATCCGCAGCAGCGCCTGATCGCCTCGCATCGCCTGATCGCCAAGATGCCCACCATCTCGGCGATGGCCTTCAAGTTCTCCAAGGGCGAGCCGTTCGTCTATCCGCGCAACGACCTGAGCTATGCGGAGAACTTCCTGCACATGATGTTCGCCGTGCCGGCGGAGCCCTATCATGTGAACCCGGCGATGGCGAAGGCCATGGACCGCCTGTTCATCCTGCACGCCGACCACGAGCAGAACGCGTCCACCTCCACGGTGCGCATCGCCGGGTCGTCGCACGCCAACCCGTTCGCCTGCGTGGCGGCCGGCATCGCGTCGCTGTGGGGGCCGGCGCATGGCGGCGCCAACGAAGCGGTGCTGAAGATGCTGGAACAGATCGGTTCGCCCGATCGCATCCCGGAATTCATCGCCCGCGCCAAGGATCCCGCCGATCCGTTCCGCCTGATGGGCTTCGGCCACCGGGTCTACCGCAACTACGATCCGCGCGCGGCGGTGATGAGCAAGTCCTGCCACGAGGTGCTGGACATCGTCGGCGTCACCAACGAGCCGCTGCTCAAGATCGCCCAGGAGCTGGAGCGCATCGCCCTGGAGGACGAGTACTTCGTCTCCCGCAAGCTGTTCCCGAACGTCGACTTCTATTCGGGGATCACGCTGCGGGCGATGGGCTTCCCGACCTCCATGTTCACGGTGCTGTTCGCGCTGGCGCGCACCGTGGGATGGATTGCCCAGTGGAAGGAAATGATCGAAGATCCAGTCCAGAAGATCGGGCGCCCCCGCCAGCTCTACAGCGGGGCAACACAACGGGCGTACGTGCCGCTGGATGAGCGTTGATCGATTGAGAATAGCCTGGGCGCGGCGACCGCGAACGCGGCCGCGCCGTCAGGCTTGGCAACGTTTGCCGCTGGTGGTGACCAGCCGGACGGTGGTGGCGCGCGCCCGCTGGCGCCACCTCCCCCATCCGGCCAACGACAATCCGGCACCGGCAGCCCAGCGCACCCGCCAGGCGGGCGTGGTGGCGGTGGTGCTGGTGGCAGCTGCCTGGATCGCCATCGTTATCTGACGGCAGTAGCGATCTGCCGGCCGGGGCCGAATTTCAGGCCCGGCGCGGCCGCGCCTCGATCAGTCCAAAAACGACATCGGCCGCAGCCCGGCTGGCATTGCCGCCGGGCCCATGCAGCTTGGCGACGCTTTCGGCGGATCGCCGCGTCTGTTCTGCACGCGCTGCGGGATCGGCCAGCAGCGGTGCCACGGCATCCACCATCCTGTCGGCCGTGCAATCACCCTGAATCAGTTCCGGCACCACGGTATCGTTGGCCAGGATGTTCACCAGGCTGGCCCAGCGAACGCGGATGACCATCCGCCCGACCATGGCGGTGAGCCGGCTCATCTTGTAGGCGATCACCTGGGGCACCCCCGCCAGCGCCAGTTCCAGCGATACCGTGCCGGATGCCGCCAGGGCGGCGGTGGCGGCGGCGAAGGCATTGGCCTTTTCCGCCTGGCCCACCACCACCGGGGCGCCCGGCCAGGCGGCGGCAGCGGCGGCGACGCGATCCGCGATGGTGGGCAAGGTGGGGATGACGATGCGCAGGCCGGGGAATCGCCCTGCAAGCCGGCCGACCGCTTCGCCGAACAGCGGCAGCAGCCGGCGCAGCTCGCCCGAACGGCTGCCCGGCAGCACGCACAGCACGGGTGCCTCGGCGGCGATGCCGTGGCGCGCCCGGAATGCCGCACCATCGGGCGGCGGGCCGATGCGTTCGGCCACCGGATGGCCGACAAAGGTGGCCGCCAGCCCCTCGCGCTCGAAATAGGG
>JAGQRL010000079.1 GCA_020425485.1 Rhodospirillaceae bacterium | reverse complement strand
GTAGGAGCGGATCTGGTGGCCCCAGGCGATGTCGGTCTTGGCGTCGGCCTCCGCCTGGGCGGCATCCTCGCGGCGTTTCAGTTCCGCCTCGTACAGCTTGGCGCGCAGCATGCCCATGGCGGTGGCGCGGTTCCTGTGCTGGGAGCGGTCGTTCTGGCACTGCACGACGATGCCGGACGGCAGGTGGGTGATGCGCACGGCACTGTCGGTGCGGTTCACGTGCTGCCCGCCGGCGCCGGACGCGCGGTAGGTGTCCACCCGCAGGTCCTTGTCGTCGATGGTGACCTCGATGGAGTCGTCGATGACGGGCGAGATGCTGACGGATGCGAAGCTGGTGTGGCGGCGCGCCTGGCTGTCGAACGGGCTGATGCGCACCAGGCGGTGCACGCCGTTTTCCGTCTTCAGCCAGCCATAGGCGTTGTTGCCCTTGATCTCCAGGGTGACGGACTTGATGCCCGCCTCTTCGCCGGGGTTCTCGTCCAGCCAGCTCACCTTGTAGCCGTGGGCCTCCGCCCAGCGGGAATACATGCGCACCAGCATTTCCGCCCAGTCCTGGGCTTCGGTGCCGCCGGCCCCGGCGTTGACCTCCAGATAGCAGTCGTTGGCATCCGCCTCGCCGGACAGCAGGCTTTCCAACTGGCGAGCCGCCGCATCCGTCTTCAGGGCGACAAGCAGGCTCTCCGCCTCGTCCACCACGGCGGCGTCGCCTTCGGCCTCGCCCAGCTCGATCAGCTCGACGGTGTCGTCCAGGTCGGTTTCCATGCGGCGGATGGCGGTGATGGCGTCATCCAGCCGGGTGCGCTCGCGCATCAGCGACTGGGCGCGCTCCGCGTTGTTCCACAGGTTGGGGTCTTCGGCGTGGGCATTCAGCTCGTCGAGACGGCGGAGTGCTGCATCCCAGTCAAAGAGACCTCCTCAGCAGTTCCAACGACTGCTTGATGTCATCGACCAGGCTTTCGAGTTCGGCGCGCATGTGCGGGGTGATCCTTCGGTTCGCAGGGCGTGCGACCTCGGGACATAGGCGGTTCGCCCCGCCGGGTAAAGGGGCCGCGGGCCGCCGAAGCCCGGGCCCCTCACCCGCAGGAAGGCTCAGTCGCGGTAGAAATCGCCCGACCAGCCGCCGGTGCCGCCGCCCGGACCGGTGATGTGGCGGTCGACATGCACGCCGTCGTCGGTCTGCTGCCAGTGGGTGTCGCGGGTCCAGGCATTGCCCTGCGGCCCGGTGATCACGGTGCTGCCGTGGCCGGCGCCGCCGCCGTGCATGCCCACATGGTCGATGGTGGTGGTGCCGCCGCCGGGGCCGGTGATGGCGGTGTTGCCGAAGCGCTGGCCGCCGCCGGCGGACACGTCGCGGTCGATGAAGACGGTGTTGCCGTTCTGGCCGGTGATCTCGCCCTGCCAGCCGCGCTCGCGCTGGGCGAAGCTGGGGGTCGCGGTGATGGCGATGAGGGCCGCCGCGGCGACGCCGAGGAAAATGCGGTTCATGGGGGGCCTCCGTGTGGGGTGTTGGGGGACGTCTCCCGTCCCATCCCTCACACGCACCGCCCCGGCACTTCCGTCGCAGGATTCATTGAGTCATTCGGCAAGAAAATTCTTGACAATTGGATTCTATTCAGATCGAGAAACCCCACTTCGAATCGCCCTGTATCTTGAATCTGCCAACGAGTCAACGTATATATATGGTGGCCTTGCGGGAGTCGAAGGCTCAAGTGCCACTTGGGCTAGTTAGTAGGCTTTCGTGAGGCCTTCTTTTTTCCTGCGCTTGAGTCGTACTCGTGCGACGCAGGTACAAACTTCCAATGACGGTAAGAATGATTCCATCTGTCGGTAAGCCCGTTAGGCTGGCCGGTAGTTGCCCCTACATTGAAGTTAGGATAAATTGACCTTATTTCTCGGTTTATACATTTATATAACTTCTCTTTTGCGATTGTCCGCTTTCCTCGCCTTCGTTGCTCCAAAGGTTTTTCTGAGAATTTTTCATTTAATTTTCCTACCATCGACCCCAATATAATATCCAAGCCCTGAAGCAGGGTATGCTTTCTTGAATCAATATCAACAATTTGATGTCTTGGGATTGATATATTTGTGCCGACCATGTCATTCGTATTTGGTAGATTCGCAAGAAAGTCCTTAAATCTGTCTGATTTCTCTTTTTTATCAGGGATTTGATCTAGCATTAGCGTCAAATAGATCCTATCTATCCCGTTTGGATTGCAGTACTTAAGGCCGAACGCATGTTTAATAAATTGATAGTATAGATGAAAGTATTCATTTTCTATTTGCGCCTTTGATAGGCCAACTGGCACATAAACATTGTGCGTAAACATAATTCGGGTTTTAATCCTCCCTGTCTTTATAAAATCGAAATAAAGAGAAATAAACTCGATATATTTGTCGAGATACTGTTCCGTAACTCTCTGCCATTTTAGCTCATTGAATAGATTTAATTCTTCCTTTTTATCATTCAGCCTCCTCTCTATCTCCTCTCGATCACCCGCACGAATCAAGACTCCGCCGAAAAAGTTCGAAAAATATCTCCCTCTCTGCTCTGACTCATCGCAGTATATAATATAGTTTCTTTTTCCCATTTTCTGCAAAACGCGCTAGTCAAAGATCACCTAAGATACACTGGCAAACGCCCTAGCGTGAAATTCGCGCCAGCACCTCGGCCGCCAGGGCGCGGATCTCGTCGGACGCACGGCTGCGGTGGCCTTCGGTGACGCTGCGGCCGGTCATCAAGGCACCAGCCAGCGACACCCTGTTGCCGATGCGGGTCTCGGCCACCGGCACGCCCATGCCGATGATGGTTTCCGCCAGCTCGTCGGCCAGCGAGGAGCGCGGCGGCACCCGGTTCATCACCACCAGAACGGGAACCTTTTCCTTGGCCGCCAGGTCCAGCGTCGGCTGGGTGGCCCACACATCCATCGGGCTCGGCTGCACCGGCAGCAGCACCAGGTTGGCCTTGCTGATGGCGATCTTGGCTTCGGTTTCGGCATGGGGCGGGCTGTCGATCACCACCATGTCGTGGCGGCGCGACAGGCGGTCCACCTCCTGCGCCGTGCGCCAGCCCTGGATGCGGCTGTGGTCGATATCCTGCATGTGCTCGGCGCGGATTTCGTGCCAGCGGGTAAGGCTGCCCTGGGGATCGATATCCACCGTCGCCACCGTGCGCCCGGCCTGGCGAAAGGCCACGGCCAGATGCGCCGCCAGCGTCGTTTTCCCCGCCCCGCCCTTCTGCTGGGCCACCGTTACCACCGCCATGCCAGATCCCCTTGCCTCCGCAACCCATGGTTTGCCCGCCACTGTGCCCAGGTGCCGCGCGCGGGACAAGGCATCTGCCCACCCTTGGGCCTTGATGCGGCAGCTTTCATGCTACAGATCGGGAGCAGCGAGCCGCACCCGGAAACCGCCATGCCCGCCGTCGCCCCCTCAAACATCCAAGCGCGCATCCTCAGCCCCGCTGCCGGCGGCATCGAAGCGGCGGCGGAGGCGCTGGCCGCCGGCCGGCTGGTGGCCTTCCCCACCGAAACTGTCTACGGCCTCGGCGCCGATGCCACCAACGACCGGGCGATCGCCGATCTCTACGCCGCCAAGGCGCGGCCGCACTTCAACCCGCTGATCTGCCATCTGGCCGACGCGCAAGCCGCCGCCGCCATCGGCGAGATGGACGACCGCGCCCACCTGCTGGCCGACACCTTCTGGCCGGGGCCGCTGACGCTGGTGCTGCCGCGCACCGCCGATTGCCCGGTGGGCCGGCTGGCCACCGCGGGGCTCGATACCATCGCCGTGCGCGTGCCTGCCCACCCGGTGGCGCGCGCCCTGCTGGCCGCCGTCGGCCGGCCCATCGCCGCCCCCAGCGCCAACCGGTCGGGCACCGTCAGCGCCACCACGCCCAAGCACGTGCTGGCCGATCTGGGAGACCGCATCGCCGTGATGCTGGCCGACGGCCGTGTGGAGATCGGCCTGGAAAGCACGGTGGTGGACCTGTCGGGTCCCACCGCGCGGCTGCTGCGGCCGGGTGCCGTGACGCGCGCGGACCTGGAACGCGCCATCGGCCCGCTGGCGGCGGCCGACGCGGCGATCCGCTCGCCGGGCCAGCTTTCCAGCCACTACGCCCCCTCCGTGCCGGTGCGGCTCAACGCCCGCCAGGTGGCGGACGGCGAGGCGTTGCTGACCTTCGGGCCGGACCTGCGCAAAGGTCCCCACGTGCTCAACCTGTCGGAAGACGGCGACCTGCACGAGGCCGCGGCCAACCTGTTTGCCCATCTGCGCGCGCTCGACCGGCCGGGGGTGGCCGCCATTGCCGTGGTGGAAATCCCCGAAACCGGGCTGGGCGAAGCCATCAACGACCGGCTGCGCC
>JAGQRL010000078.1:8978-13595 GCA_020425485.1 Rhodospirillaceae bacterium | reverse complement strand
TCCTACGTGCTGCAGCCCTACCAGATGGTGAAGGACCTGCGCACCGGTGTGGAAACCGGCAATTCCCAGGGCGTGCTGGACGGCGACCTGGACCCGTTCCTGCAAGCCGCGCTTGCCGCCAAGGTCTACGGGGCAGAGGACGAGGCCGAGGGGTAGGGCGGCACGGGCCTCCGCCGCACATCTTCAGTTTCCCTCCACCCCGCGCCGCGGCACACTGCGCCCGCCCATACCCAGCCCCGGGACCCCAAGCAGGTGCGCCGATGACCGCCGACCCCCTTGCGCCGGCCCCCCGCCGCGGCGCCGGCCCGCTCGGCATCGCCGGCTGGTGCCTCTACGACTGGGCCAATTCCTCGGTCAACACGGTGATCGGCACCTTTGTCTTCGCGGTCTATTTCGCCGCCGGGGTGGTGGGCGACCAGACCCAGGGCAGCGCCATGTGGAGCACCATGATCGGCGTGTCGGGCCTCGCCATCGCCGTGCTCAGCCCCGCACTCGGCGCCATTGCCGACCACACCGGCCGGCGCAAGCCCTGGCTGGCCTTGTTCCTCGCCCTCACCGTGGGGCCGACGGCACTGCTGTGGTTCGCCACGCCGGATGCCGGGTCCATCTGGCTGGTGCTGGGGCTGGTGTTCGTCGCCAATCTCGGCCTGGAGCTGGGGGCGGTGTTCTATAACGCCATGCTGCCGGACGTCGCCTCGCCGAAGATGACCGGGCGGGTGAGCGGCTGGGCCTGGGGCGTTGGCTATGCCGGCGGGCTCGCCTGCCTGGCGGTGGCCCTGCTGGGCCTGGTGGGGCTGGGGGAAAGCCCGGCCTGGTTCGGCCTGCCCACCGACAACGCGGAGAATGTGCGCGCCACCGCCCTGCTGGTGGCCGCCTGGTTCACCGTGTTCTCGCTGCCGCTGTTCTTGTGGACGCCGGACCAGCCGGCCACCGGCACCGGCCTCGGACCCGCAGTGCGCCGCGGACTGGCCGACCTGTGGCGCACCCTGAAATCCCTGCCCGGCCACGGCAACCTGGTGCGCTACCTGATCGCGTCCGCCCTCTACCGCGATGCCATCATCACCATCACCGCGGTGGGCGGGCTCTATGCGTCCGACACCTTCAACATGGGGTTCGACGAGATCATCATCTTCGCCATCGGCCTCAACGTCACCGCCGGGCTGGGGGCCATCGGCTTCGCCTGGGTGGACGACTGGCTGGGCCCCAAGCGCACCATCCTGATCGCCCTGGTGGGGCTGATCGCCACCGGCGCGCCGATCCTGGTGATCAGCGAGTCCACCAGCTTCATCGCCCTGGCGCTGGGGCTCGGCATCTTCTTCGGGCCGGCCCAGGCGGCCAGCCGCACGCTGATGGTGCGCCTGGCTCCGCCCGACCAGGAGGTGGAGTTCTTCGGGCTCTACGCCTTTGCCGGCAAGTCCGTCGCGTTTCTCGGGCCGGTGGCGTTCGGCGCGGTCACCGCGCTGTCAGGCACCCAGCGGCTGGGGCTGGCCACCATCCTGGTGTTCATCGTGGCGGGCGGGCTCTTGCTGGCGACGGTGAAGGAGCCGCGGCGGGGCTGACCCGCCGCCCGCGACGTTTCACGTGAGACAGTCGGCCGGGATGTCGTCCCGGCCCGCAGGCGCGGCGGATCGCTACGGCCGCGGCGCGTGCTTGTTGAGGATGCGCTGCAGGGTGCGCCGGTGCATGCGCAGGCGCCGTGCGGTTTCCGAGACGTTGCGGTCGCACTGCTCGAACACCCGCTGGATGTGCTCCCAGCGCACCCGGTCGGCCGACATGGGGTGATCGGGCGGCGGCGGCAGCGCCTGGCCCTCCCGCGCCTTCAAGGCCGCGTCCACCTGGTCGGCATCGGCGGGCTTGGCGATGTAGTCCACCGCACCGGCCTTCACGGCGGCCACCGCGGTGGCGATGTTGCCGTAGCCGGTGAGCATGACGATGCGGGCATCCTCCCGCGCCGCCTGGATCGCCGGCACCAGGTCAAGCCCGTTGCCGTCCTCGACCCGGAGGTCGAGCACCGCATAGGCCGGCGGCGCCTGCTGGATCATGACTTGGGCCTCGGCCACCGATTCCGCAGCCATCACAGCGTAGCCGCGCTTTTCCATGGCCCGGCTCAGGCGGTTGCGGAACGCCGTGTCGTCATCGACGATCAGCAGGCTGTTCGGCGCGTCGCGCGCCGGAAGCTCTACCAGGCCAATGTGCGCATGCGTGTCCATGGCTCACACCCGTTCCTCGAAACGTTCGCGGGGCCACACCAGCATAACATGCGCACCGCCTCGTCGTACGTTGGAAAAGCTCACATTCGCCCCCGTCCGGCCGAGCAGCGCCACCGCAATGAAGATGCCGAGCCCCATATGCTCGCCGGCACTGGTCCCGTTGCCGTTGGACCGCCCGGAAACATAGGGTTCGCCCAGCCGGTGAATGACGCTGGCCGGGTAGCCTGGCCCGTCGTCCAGGATCGAAATGTTGACGGTCTCTTTGCTCCAGTCAGCACGCACGGATACGCAGGTTCGCGCAAACTGGATCGCGTTTTGGAGAAGATTTCCCAGGCCGTGCACCATTTCCGCTTGCCGCGGCGCCAAGGGCGGGCGCGAGTCGTCGCGTGCCGCCACTTCCACCCGCACATCCTTGCCGGGCTGGGTGAAGGGGCCGACCGCCATCTCGATCAGCGCCGGCAGGGTGAGCCGTTCGAAGGGATCGTCGACATCGCGGCGCGGATCGCGGGTCAGCCGGGTGAGGATGTCCCGGCACCGCCGCGCCTCGTTCACCAGCAGGGTGGCGTCGGCGTGGAGATCCTCCGCCTCGGGGCAGCGGGTGGCGAGGTCGTCGGCCAGTTCGGTGGCGGCGAGCACGATGGTGCCGAGCGGCGTGCCCAGCTCGTGGGCGGCGGCGGCGGCCAGCCCGCCGACCTCCGACACCTGCTGTTCGCGGGCCAGCGCCAGGCGGGTTTCGGCCAGTGCCGCGGTGGTCTTGCGGGCTTCCTCGGCAACCCGCCAGACATAGGCGGACACGAACACGGTGGCCAAGGTCATGGCCACCCAGACACCGACCCGGTAGGTGATGTCCGTCGATTCCGCCGGTACCGAATCCGGCCACGGCAGCGGGTAGGGCCAAAGGGTGAGCGCGGCGATGCAGATCACCGTCAGCCCGGTCAGCACGGTGGTGCGCCGGCCCGACAGCACCAGGGCCGCCACCATCTGCGGCGCCAGCAGCAGCAGCACGAACGGGTTGGCGATGCCGCCGGTGAGGAACAGCAGGGCCGAGAGCTGGACGATGTCGTAGGCGAGGAACAGCGAGGCGTCGCGGTCCGGCAGGGCGGAATTGGGCCGCCCCTGGGCGGTGGCCGCCACGTTGAGGATCGCCGAAGCACCGATCACCGCCAGGCAGGGGATCACCGGCAGCGAACAGCTCAGCCAATAGCGCACCACCAGGATGGTGAGCGCCTGCCAGATCAGGGCAATCCAGCGGATGTTGATGAGCGTGCGCCGGCGCAGCCGGCCCATCAGTTCCGGCAGGGCCGATTCCAGCGGGCCGACATTGGCTTCCATCACTGCCATCGGCAGAACGCTCCTGGGGACCCTGGCGCGGCGGGGCCGGCCGCGGGCCGTCGTGTACGCATCGCGGTCATTGCGACTGGAACTGTAGCGGAAAAGTCTTGATCAAATCTGCTGGCTGCCCGGCGTGCGAGTTTGCCGGATCGGGCGCGCGGCGCGCACCTGCCGTGTCGTCCGTGGTGTCTGCACGTGCCTGCCCTTCGCCGTCGCTGCGCGCATCCAGGGTCTGCCACCGCGTCGGAATGGCTCCGAAATCCCTGAAACGGCTCTATGTTACAGGGCATGGACGCCAAGACACCGCCACCAAGCGCCGCACCGGCCGTCAGGGTGCGCGACCTCACCAAGACCTTCGGGCCGGTGCGGGCGGTCGACGCCGTGTCGTTCACCATCGCCCGCGGCCAAACCGTCGGCCTGCTGGGCGGCAATGGCGCCGGCAAGACCACCACCATCAGCATCCTGCTCGGCCTGCTTCTGCCCACCTCAGGCCAGGTGGAGGTGCTGGGCATCGACATGCTGCGCCAGCGCTTTGCAGCCCTCGGCCGCATGAATTTCTCCTCTCCCTATGTGGAACTGCCACATCGGCTGACGGTACGGGAGAATCTGACCATCTACGCCCATCTCTACGGTATAGCACGGGTGGCCGACCGGGTGGCCGAACTGATCGAGGATCTCGACCTGGCGGCCGTGGCCGGGCGCATGAGCGGCAAGCTCTCGGCCGGGCAGAAGACGCGGGTGGCGCTGGCGAAGTCGCTGATCAACCGGCCCGAGGTGCTGTTGCTGGACGAGCCCACCGCCTCGCTCGACCCCGACACCGCGGACTGGATACGCACCTACCTGGAACGCTACAGCGCCGCGGAAGGGGCCACCGTGCTGCTGGCCAGCCACAACATGGCGGAGGTGGAACGCATGTGCGACGACGTGCTGATGATGCGCCGCGGCCGCATCGTCGACCAGGGACCGCCGGCCGCACTGATCGAGCGCTACGGCCGCACCACCCTGGAGGAAGTGTTCCTCGACATCGCCCGCCACGGGGCCGCGGCATGACCCCCGACCAGGCGGCGGAGGCCGC
>JAGQRL010000078.1:0-8873 GCA_020425485.1 Rhodospirillaceae bacterium | reverse complement strand
CTGCTGCGGGGATCCTGGCCGCGCCTGCTGGAACTGGCCTACTGGCCGACCATCCAGATGGTGCTGTGGGGCTTCATCACCCTCAACCTCGTGGGCGACAGCAGTTGGGTCAGCCAGTCCTTCGGCGTGCTGATTTCCGGCGTGCTGCTGTGGGACGTGCTGTTCCGCGGCCAGCTCGGCTTCTCCTTGTGCTTTCTGGAGGAGCTGTGGAGCCGCAACCTGGGCCACCTGTTCGTCAGCCCGCTGCGCCCCCATGAATGGCTGATCGCGATGATGACCATGAGCCTGGTGCGCACGCTCATCGGCATCATCCCGGCCTGCCTGCTGGCCATCGTCTTCTACGGCTGGAACGTGTTTTCCATCGGCTTTCCGCTGGTGGGGTTCTTCGCCTGCCTCTTGGTCACCGGCTGGTGGATGGGGCTGATCATCACCGCCCTGATCCTGCTGCTGGGGCTGGGTGCGGAAAGCCTGGCCTGGCTGATCGTGTTCCTGTTCGCGCCGATCAGCGCGATCTACTACCCGGTCGACGTGCTGCCCACGGCGCTGCAGTGGCTCGCCTATGCCCTGCCGCCGGCCCATGTGTTCGAAGGCATGCGCTCCGTCCTCTTCGGCCACGGCATGGCGTGGGGCCATCTCCTCGCCGCAATCGGTCTGAATATCGCCTATCTGGCGCTGGGCGGTGCGGTGTTCCTGGTGTCGTTCCACACGGCACGCCGCCAGGGCGCGCTGCTTCAGCAAGGCGAGTAGCGCAAGGGAGTAGCGACGGAACCTTGGCGGCCGCGGAGCGTTCAACCCGGCACGCCGCCTTTGGACGCGGGACCTGCGGTGGCCTTGACGGCCACGGGGTTCCCAAGCCCAATGACACCTGAGTGACGCAATCCAGACCTCACGCATTTCCGACTTCACAGCGAGACGGGGGAGACAATGAACAAGACCACCACCACTGCGGCCGCCCTGGTGTGTGCCGCCCTGGCGATCCAAGGTTGCCAGAGCCCGGGACAGAACACTTTGGCGGGAGCCGGCCTCGGCGCGCTGGGTGGTGCGGCCCTGGGAACGCTGGCGGGCGGCAATGACACCCGCAACGCCCTCATCGGCGCCGGCATCGGCGCCCTGGCCGGCGGCGCCATCGGCAACTATTTCGACCAGCAGGAAGCCACGCTGCGCCAGAACCTGCAGGGCAGCCAGGTGGACGTGCAGCGCCAGGGCGACGTGCTGCTGCTGAACATGCCGGGCGGCGTGACCTTCCAGACCGGGTCCGCGCAGATCTCGCCGCAGTTCTACGGCACGCTCAACCAGATCGCCGCCACCCTGAACCAGTATCCGCAGACGCTGATCGAAGTGGCCGGCCACACCGACAGCGTCGGCGATGCCGGGTTTAACCAGCAGCTCTCCGAGGAGCGCGCCCGGTCCGTCGGCAACTACCTGGTCCAGCAGGGCGTGCTGCCGGCGCGTATCTTCACGGTCGGCTACGGCGAAACCCGGCCGATCGCCGACAACAACACGCCGCAGGGCCGCCAGGCCAACCGCCGCGTGGAAATGGTGATCCGTCCGTTCACCTGATCGGCCGGCGCGTTCGTCCGCGGGCCTTGGTGCCGGCGGAGGGATGCAGGACTTGAAAGGAAGCCGCGGCCAGGATCTGGCCGCGGTTTTCTTTTTAAGATCAATAAGGTATGTGGCGGCGCCGGCCCACACCCCCACCCGGCCGCCCAATCAAGCAGACTGTCGTTGGGTGGCCGGGCGGGCCGGGTGTGGGCCGGAACCGATCCCGCCGAAGGCGAAAACACTCTAGATCCGCGGCTTGGCCACCGCCGTGGCGGGATCCCCGGTGTTGGGGGTGCCGTGGGGTTCGATCAGCAGGATATGCGCCTCTTCGGCCGCCACCGGGCGGTGCTGCACCCCTTGGGGCACCACGAACAGCTCGCCCGGCCCCAGCTCCACGTCGCCGTGTTCCGTTTGGATGGTTAGCCGGCCGTCCAGCACCAGGAAGAAGTCGTCGGTATCGGGGTGGGAATGCCACACGAACTCGCCCTTCACCTTCACCACCATGATGTCGTGGCCGTTGAAGGTGCCGACGATCTTCGGCGACCAGTGCTCGGCGAAGCTGGCAAGCTTTTCCGCCAGGTTGATCGCGGTTGGTGCGTCCGTCGCCATGGATTTGCCCGCTCCGCCCCTGTTCGCCGGCCGGCTCAGCCGCCGACCGAGAACACGGTGCTGCCGGTGGTCTTGCGCGCTTCCAGGTCGCGGTGGGCCTGGGCGGCTTCGGCCAGCGGGTACACCTGGTTGACGGGGATCTCGACCGCGCCGTTGACGATCACCTCGAACAGGGCCGCGGCACTGGCCACCAAGTCCTGACGGCTGGCGGTGTAGGTCATCAGCACCGGCCGGGTGAGGTAGAGTGAGCCCTTCTGCGCCAGCACGCCCGGGCTGAACGGCGGCACTGCGCCCGAAGCGTTGCCGAAGCTCACCATCATGCCGCGCGGGCTGAGGCAATCGAGCGAGCCGTCCCAGGTGTCGGCGCCAACGCCGTCATAGACCACGGGCACGCCGGCACCGTTGGTGATCTGCCGCACCCGCTCCACGAAGTTATCGGTGCGGTAGTTGATCACGTGGGTGGCGCCATGGGCGCGGGCCAGCTCCGCCTTTTCTTCGGACCCCACGGTGCCGATGACGGTGACGCCGAGGTGGCGCGCCCACTGGCAGGCGATCAGGCCGACGCCGCCGGCCGCAGCGTGGAACAGGATGGTCTGGCCGGGCTGCACCGGGTAGGTGCGGCACAGCAGGTACTCCACCGTCATGCCCTGCAGCATCATCGCCGCGGCGGTCTTGTCGTCGATCGCGTCGGGCAGGGCGACGACGCGGTCGGCCGGCATCACCCGCGCCTCGGCATAGGCGCCGATGGGGCCGACGCCGTAGGCGACGCGCTCGCCAACCTTGAGGTCGTGCACGCCGGCGCCGACGGCTTCCACCACGCCGGCCGCCTCCAGGCCAAGGCCGGTGGGCAGGGGCAGCGGGTAGAGGCCGTTGCGGTGGTAGGTGTCGATGTAGTTGAGGCCGACGAAGGTGTGGCGCACGCGGATCTCGCCGGGGCCGGGATCGCCCACCTCCACGTCTTCCCAAACCATGGCGTCGGGGCCGCCGGTCTCATGGATGCGGATGGCTTTGGTCATCGTCGGATCTCCAAAAAAGCTCTAGCCGTTGAGGCCCAGCCGGGCCAGCAGGTCCGGCCCCGGCCCGTCGGGCCGCTCACCAGCCACTTCGGCCCCTTCATGGGCGAGCAGCCAGCGTTTGGTGGGCAGCCCCTTGCCGCCGGAATACATGCCGATCCGGCCATGGGCCGCCAGCACCCGGTGGCAGGGGATGAGGATGGGAATGGGGTTGTGGGAGCAGGCACCGCCCACCGAGCGGGCGCTGCCGCCGGCACGGTCGGCCAACTCCCCGTAGGACAGGGTGCCGCCGGGCGGGATGCGCACCATTTCCTCCAGCACGCGCCAGCGATATGCGGTGACGTCCGGTGCCAGCGGCAGGTCGTCGGGCAGCGGAACGGCGCGGTCGACATAGGCGGCAAGCCACGCTGCCGCCCGGTCGGCCACCGCGGACTCGCCGGTGTTCGGCCCCGCCGCCCCCCAGACGAGCGTGCGCACGGCACCGCCCGCCACGGTGAGGGTGAGCGGCCCCATGGGGCTGTTCACCACCCGCCGGGCCACCGTGCCGTGGGGGCCTGCGTGGGATGCCGCAACGAACTGTGCCATGGATCCCTCCTATGCCGGCTCCGCCTCCGGTGCAAGCGCGGCGGCGAGCGCTGCCGGCTCGGTGATCGGCGGCAGGCAGCTCATCTCGCGGCACAGATAGGCGGCGGGCCTGCCCTCCACCAATCCCTTGCCGGCGGCGGGATGGCCGGGCGGCAGGGCGGCACCATCGGCGACCCGGAGGAACACCCGGTTGGGCAGGGAGAGGTCGAGCACGGTGCGGGCCAGATCCTCGGCCGCCGGGCCGTCGCCCACCACCACCACCTGCACCGCACTGGCCATCAGGTCCACGGCGTTGAGATAGGTGGCGAGCGGGAAGAAGTTGCGCGCCAGCTCTCCGGCAAACGCGGTGGCCAGGTCGCCGGACTGGCGGGCGTAGGCGGTGTCCCCCGTCAGCAGGAACAGCCGCGCCAGCACCTCCAGCATCATCGCGTTGCCGCTGGGCGTGGCGGCGTCGTGCACCGATTTGGTGCGCACGATCAGGGCTTCGGCATCGTCTGCGGTGAAGAAGTAGCCGCCATCCTGTTCGTCCCAGAAATGGCGGTTGGCCGCCGCCGCCAGGTCGCGGGCGGCGGCCAGGCAGGCGGTATCGCCGGTGGCTTCGAACAGCGCCACGCCGGCGCGCGCCATGGCGGCGTGGTCGTCCAGCAGGCCGGCCGCTGTGGTGCGGCCAAGCCGCCAGGCATGGTGCAACCGGCCGTCCACCATCAGGTCGCGCAGCACCGCATCGAAGGCGCTGCGGGCGAGCGCCAGCCAATCCGCCCGGCCGAAGGCCAGCCCGGCCTGGGCCAGGGCTGTGATCATCAGCCCGTTCCAGTCCGCCAGCACCTTGTCGTCCCAGCCGGGGCGCACGCGGCCGGCCCGGCGGGCCAGCAGGGCGGCGCGGGCCTCGGCCAGCCGCACCTCCGTGGCCGGATCTTCCAGCCCCGGCGCCAGGCCGCGGGTGAGGATGGTCTTGCCCTCCCAGTTGCCGCCGGCGGTGACGCCGTAGACGCGCTTGAAGGTCTCGGCGTGGCCGGCAAGCCCGGCATCGGCCAGGGCGTCGTCGATCTCCGCTTCCGTCCACACATAGAACTTGCCTTCCTCGCCCTCGCTGTCGGCATCCAGCGTGGCGGCAAAGGCACCGTTGGCGGCGATCATCTCGCGGGCCAGCCAGTCCACGGTTTCCGCCGCGCGGGCGGCGTAGAGCGGGTCGCGCGTGCCCTGCCAGGCGAGCGTGAGCAGCTCCAGAAGCTGGGCGTTGTCGTACAGCATCTTTTCGAAATGCGGGGCGAGCCACGCTTCGTCGGTGCTGTAGCGGGCGAAGCCGCCGCCCAGATGGTCGTAGATGCCGCCCTGGCACATGCGGGTCAGCGTCACCAGCACGCAGTCGCGCGGCCCCGTCAGGTTCTCCCCGCGGCGCCGCCAGGCCCGCCACAGCAGCGCCAGGATGGGGCTTTGCGGGAACTTGGGCGCCCCGGCGATGCCGCCATAGGTGAGGTCGAACTCCTTGGAGAAGCGCAGCGCGATATCGTCCAGCAGTTTCAGCTCGAACGGGCTGCCGGCGTGGTTCTGGGCCAGCGTGCCGAGGCCGCCGGTCAGCGCCGTGACGTTGTGGGCGACGCGGTCGGGCTCGCTGGCATAGGTGTCGCCGATGGCGTTGAGCACGGCGGGAAAGCCCGGCCGGCCATAGGCGTCTTCCGGCGGAAAATAGGTGCCGCCCCAGAAGGGGGCACCATCGGGCGTCAGGAACATGGTCAGCGGCCAGCCGCCCTGTTGGCCCATCATGGCGAGTGCCGTCTGGTAGATGGTGTCGATGTCCGGCCGTTCCTCCCGATCCACCTTGATGTTGACGAAGCGCTCGTTCATCAGCCCGGCGATCTGCGGGTTTTCGAAGCACTCATGGGCCATCACGTGGCACCAGTGGCAGGCGGCATAGCCGACGGAGAGCAGGATCGGCTTGTTTTCCGCCTTGGCGCGGGCGAGCGCCTCCGGCCCCCACGCCATCCAGTCCACCGGATTGTCGGCATGCTGCAACAGATAGGGGCTGGTTTCCTGGGCGAGGCGATTGGCCATGGCGCGCATCCGCGTGTCGGGGGGAGGAGCCGGCGTCGCGCGCTCGGCCTGGGGTTCGGCAGGGGCCCCCGCGAGGGCTCGGCGAGGGCCCGGCTTCGGGCTCGCGGGCCAGCCTGGACGTCCCCTGCCGGCTTGTCCACCGCCGGCTGGGCTGGGTGCCGACGCGCTTTTGCCGGGCAAACCGGCGGAAAACCGCATCCATCTCTACAATTTACTGGAATCCTTCGGGTTCTCCGGGTCTGATCGAAAAGGCCGGCGCGAAAGGCGCAGGGGCCGCGGGCGGCATCAGGCCGAGGCGATCGGAGAGGGACGCCGATGCAGATCACCATCAATGTCGATTGCACGCCGGAGGAGGCGCGCGTCTTCCTCGGCCTGCCCGATGTGCAGCCCCTGCAGCGCGCGGTGATGGCGGAGCTGGAGCAGCGCATGCGCGCCAACCTGTCGGCCATCGACCCGGAAACCCTGATGAAGACCTGGCTGCCGCTGGGCCTGCAGAATGTGGAGCAGGTGCAGCGCTTCTTCTGGACCCACCTGATGGGCGGCGGCCGGTCCGGCGACGACAGCAAGGGCAGCTAGCAGGCCGCTTGGGCGTATCGGAGGACTTCCGGGAGCGGGGCATGGCGGGCGGAGCCGGGCGCGACGGCGTCTCCCACACCGTGTTCGCGGTATCCAGCGGGGCGATGCCGGCGGGCGTGGCGGTGGTGCGGGTGAGCGGCCGTTCGGCCCGCAGCGCCATCGCCGCACTGGCGCCGCCGCTGCCGGAGCCGCGGCGTGCCGTGCTGCGGCCGATCGGGCCGGCCGGCGATGCCATCGACCGCGGGCTGGTGCTGTGGTTTCCCGGCCCGCACAGCGCCACCGGCGAGGATGTGGTGGAATTCCACGTGCATGGCGGGCGCGCCGTGGTGGGCGACCTGCTGGAGGCGCTCGGCCGCCTGGCCGATCTCAGGCCCGCCGAACCCGGCGAGTTCACCCGCCGCGCCGTCTTGAACGGCCGCATGGACCTGACGGAAGCCGAAGCGGTGGCCGACATGGTGGCGGCGGAAACCGCGATGCAGCGCCGCCAGGCCCTGCGCCAGATGGGCGGTTCCCTGCGCACCCGCTACGATGGCTGGCGCACGCGGCTGCTGGCCGCCCTCGCCCATCTGGAAGCCGACCTGGACTTTCCCGACGAAGACCTGCCGGCCGGCATCGCCGCGGCGGTGGCGCCCGAGGTGGCGGCCCTGGCGGAGGAAATCACCCGGCATCTCGACGACGGCGGGGCGGCGGAGCGCGTGCGCAGCGGCGTGGCGGTGGCCATCCTGGGTCCGCCGAATGCCGGAAAATCCAGTATTCTCAATAAGTTGGCGCGGAGGCCGGCGGCCATCGTCTCGCACATCGCCGGCACCACGCGCGATGTGGTGGAGGTGCATCTGGACCTCGCCGGGCTTGCCGTGACGCTGTGGGACACCGCCGGCTTGCGCGACGACGGCGGCGACGAGATCGAAGCCGAGGGGATCCGCCGCAGCCTGGAACGCGCCGAAACCGCCGATCTGCGCCTGGTGGTGCTGGACGGCGCCGGCTGGCCCGACGTGCCGGCGGCGACCGCCGGGGTGCTGGCGTCGGCCGATCTGGCGGTGTGGAACAAGGCCGATCTGCGGGGTGCCGGCAGCCCTGGAGGGGACCCTCCGGCGGAGTCCAAGGTGGAGCCGATGGCCGGCGGCGTGCCGGCGCTGTGGGTGTCGGCCCTCACCGGGGCCGGGCTGGCGGAGCTGGAAGCCGCCCTGGCGGAGCGCGCGGGCGGTCTGGCGGCCCTGGCCGCCGGGCTGGGGCCGACCCGCACCCGGCACCGCGCGGCCTTGCAGGACACGAAAGCCGCCCTTGTGCGGGCGCTCGCCACCGCAGAGCCGGAGCTGGCGGCGGAGGACCTGCGGGTGGCGGCCACAGCACTCGGCCGCATCACCGGGCGGATCGATGTGGAGGAGCTGCTGGACGTGGTGTTCCGCGACTTCTGCATCGGCAAGTAGGGCGGGAGATCGGCCGGGTTCGCACGAGGCGGCCGGCAGGGATCTGGAACAGGCTGTGCCCCAGAGGAGGGAAGGGCCGGGGCTTTGGCTGGCCGGTGGCGGCTCCACGGGGCATTGCCTGGTCAGTCTGCACCGGCCCTTCCCGCCGCCCGGCCACACAACCCATTGTAAAGTATTGGGTGACGGAGCGGGAAAGGGGGCCCGGAACCGTTTCCGCCCAAAGCGAAAAGGCTCTACAGTCCCGCGCCATGGATGGGATCGATGTCATCGTCGTGGGGGGCGGACACGCCGGCTGTGAAGCCGCGGCGGCCGCCGCACGCCTGGGGGCGGCCACGCTGCTGGTGACCCACAAGCGCGAGACCATCGGCGCCATGTCCTGCAATCCGGCCATCGGCGGGCTCGGCAAGGGCCATCTGGTGCGCGAGATCGATGCGCTGGACGGGCTGATGGGCCGCGCCATCGACCGGGCGGGCATCCAGTTCCGCGTGCTCAACCGGTCGAAGGGGCCGGCGGTGCGTGGCCCCCGCGCCCAGGCCGACCGCGCGCTCTACCGGGCCGCCATGCAGGAGCTGCTGGCCGAGCAGGCCGGGCTCGCCATCCTGGAAGCCGCGGTGGAGGACCTGGTGGTGCGCGGCGGGCGCTGCTGCGGCGTCGTGCTGGGCGACGGACGGGAGATCAGCGCCGGCGCCGTGGTGCTGACCACCGGCACCTTCCTGAAGGGCGTCATCCATATCGGCACGGACACCTGGGCGGCCGGCCGGGTCGGGGAGGCGCCCGCCATAGGGCTGGCTAACACATTGGCGCGACTTGGTTTTTCACTGGCGCGCCTGAAGACGGGCACGCCGCCGCGGCTGGACGGCCGCACCATCGACTGGGCAGGGCTGGAGGTGCAGCCGGGCGACGACCCGCCGGAGCCGTTCTCCGCCCTGACGGACAGGATCACCACGCCCCAGGTGGTGTGCCATGTGACCCACACGACGGAGGCGACCCACGCCGCCATCCGCGCCAATCTGGACCGGGCGCCGCTCTACAGCGGCCAGATCCAGGGCGTGGGGCCGCGCTACTGCCC
>JAGQRL010000432.1 GCA_020425485.1 Rhodospirillaceae bacterium | reverse complement strand
ACCATTCTTCAACAGCCTGCTAGGGCTCTGAACGAGCAACTGTGGGTATCGCGATCAATGCGGCTGCGGCTCGTCCCGCGGGGCCGGTTTGATATCCAGCAGCAGGGTGCCGTCCAGGCAATCGAGTGCACCCACCGTCAGCACGTTGCCGTCGATTGAGAACAGCGGCACGCGGGACACGGCGATGGGGTTGGGGCGGTGGGGCGAGCGCATGGCGAACACGCCGCGGGTGATGCCGTCGTGCGGGCGGGTGCTGATGAGAAGGTCGCGCGGCGCCCGGTCGAACCAGTACAGCACGTCGATCTCGCCGGTGGTCTGCCCCGCCCGCTCCGTCAACCCCAGCAGGCCCGGCAGGTACTGCTCCTGAAGCTCGATGCGCGCCGGCGGCCCGTCGGGGTTGGGCCATTTGGGGCACTCGGCCAGCGTCTGGAAGGGCGTGCGGATGCGCCCGATGGGGGTGAGCCGGATCTCGTCGGCCATGGTGTTCTCCTGCCCGGCGCGCTTCAGGCCCCACTGGCCGATCCGCCGCCCGCCCTAGTAGCGGATGCAGATCTTGCCGAAATGCTGGCCGCTCGCCAGGTGGTCCAGCGCCTGGGGCAGTTCCTCGAAGGCGAAGGTGCGGTCCACCACCGGGTGCAGCTTGGCGAGATCCATGGCGCGGGCCATGGCAACAAAATCCTCGCGGCTGCCCACCGTCACCCCCTGCATGCGCACATGGCGGGTAACCACCAGGCCCAGCCGCGCATCCATGGTGCCGCCGGCCAGCACGCCGATCATGCTGATGGTGCCGCCGGGGCGGATCGCCCTCAGCGATTCCGGCAGTGTGCCCTGGCCGCCCACCTCCACGATGTGGTCCACGCCGCCGGGCACGATCTCCCGCGTGCGCTTTCCCCAGCCCGGCGTTTCCCGGTAGTTGATCACCGCATCGGCACCCAACGCCTGGGCGCGCTCCAGCTTGGCATCGCTGGAGGAGGTGACGATCACATAGGCCCCCAGCAGCTTGGCGAATTGCAGCGCGAACAGGGAAACCCCGCCGGTGCCCTGCACCAGCACCGTGTCGCCCGGCTTCACCCGGCCTTCCGTCACCAGCGCCCGCCAGGCGGTGACGCCGGCGGTGGGCAGGGTGGCGGCTTCCTCGTCGCTGAGATGGGCGGGCACGGCGGCGACGCCGGCTGTGTTCAGCACCATGTAGTCGGCCATGGTGCCGTCCAGCTCCACGCCCAGGCTTTGCGACAGCCGCTCTTCGGTGGGCTCGCCGGATTGCCAGCTCTGGAACAGCATGGGGCAGAGGCGGTCGCCCAGGGCGATGCCGGCGACGCCCTCGCCCAGCTCGTCGACCACGCCGACGCCGTCGCCCAGCAGGATCAGCGGCAGGGCCTTCATGCGCGAGCCGTAGCCGCGCACCGGCACCACGTTGTCGCGGTAGTTGAGCGCGCCGGCGCGCATCTTCAGGCGCACCTGGCCGGGGCCGGGATGGGGATCGGGCCGGGTGCCCAACCGCACATTGTCCCGCGACCAGTCGTCTTCGACCTGAAAGACCCTCATGGCGGCACCCCGTTGGTTTGGCTCAGCAGACGGGCGGGACTGTAGCGCGCCCCACCTTTGGTGGAAACGCCTGCGGCCGGCACCCGCACCGGCCATTCCGGTTGGCCATGGCCGCCGGTCTGCCGCCCGGCGCGTGCATCCCTGCTTCCCGGCTTGGGAAATCCTGTCTGCACCGCAGCAATACTAAACTGTCTGAGACCTTCCCCCTTGGCCGCGCAGGCCCATTCGCAGTCTCCGCCCTGCCGGAATTGTCGCAAACCCGCCATCGGCTTAATCGATCAGAGCTTGCGAAAATTTGCGTTTGAACCATTGCCGGCGAAGGGTCATTTTGCACTGCGTCAATCGACTAAACTCCGCAAACCACACATAGGATCATGGCCATGCTCACAGTGGGTCAAAAGTTCCCCGCGTTCGATCTGACCGCTGTCGTCTCCACCGATCCCAGGACCGCCTTCACCCAGGTCACCGACCAGTCGGAGCCGGGCAAGTGGAAGGTCGTCTTCTTCTGGCCGAAGGATTTCACCTTCGTCTGTCCGACGGAGATCGCCGCCTTCGGCGCGCTGAACGACGATTTCGTCGACCGCGATGCTGTCGTCTACGGCGTCAGCACCGACAGCGAGTATGTGCACCTGGCCTGGCGCAACAACCATGCCGACCTGAAGGACCTGCCCTTCGCCATGCTCAGCGACATCAAGCGCGAGCTGTCCACCGCCTGCGGCATCCTTGACGATGCGGCCGGCGTGGCGCTCAGGGCCACCTTCATCGTCGATCCCGAAGGCGTCATCCGCTTCGTTTCGGTGAACGACCTCAATGTCGGCCGCAACCCGCAGGAAGTGATGCGCACGCTCGATGCGCTGCAGACCGACGAGCTGTGCCCGTGCAACTGGCAGAAGGGCGACGCCGTTCTGGAAGCCGCTTGACCCTCCGGGCCTTCACCCTGTTCTTGTCCCTCTCAACTTGGGTGCCGGCCGGGCCGCATAGGCCTTCCCGGCACCCCCCTGTCCCCCGGAAGTGGAGTGCCGTGCCATGTCCATCGATGCCCTGAAGCAGGCCCTGCCCGACTACGCCAAGGATATCCGCCTCAACCTGTCGAGCCTGGCCACGGACCCGAGCCTGGGTGCCCCGCAGCGCGCCGGCTGCTTCATTGCCACCGCACTGGCCGTCGGCAATGCCGTGGCGACCCGCGAGCTGGTCGATGCCTTTGCCGGCGATCTCAGCCCCGAGCAGCTGACCGCGGCAAAGGGGGCGGCCGCCATCATGGCCATGAACAACGTCTACTACCGCACCACCCACATGCTGGCGAACACCGAGTACAAGCAGTTCCAGTCGAAGCTGCGCATGAACATCCTCGCCAGCCACGGCATCGATAAGACGGATTTCGAGCTGTGGTCGCTGGCGGTGTCGGCGGTCAACGCCTGCGGCATGTGCCTGGATGCCCATGAGCGCAAGGTGCGTGCGGCCGGACTGACGGCGGAGCAGGTGCAGACGGCCATCCGCATCGCCGCCGTGGTGCACGCGGTGGGGGCGGTGCTGGACGGCGAAGCCGCCCTGGCGGACACGCCGGCAGCCGCCGCGGCCGCCTAGGGCCACGCCTGGGCCCCACGCCGCACTCCACGGTCGGGCACAGGGATCGAGCAGGGATCGAGCAGGGATCGGCGGCCCGCTTCGGCGGGCCGTTCCCGTGCTGGCCTACGGCTCGCTCCGCGGCGCTGCCACCATGATCGGCAGTTGGGCGCGCATATAGAGTGTCATCAGGTGGCGGAACATCGGCCATTCCAGCCCGGTGAGTAGGGGCGACGGCAGCACCATGCGCACCACGTGGCGGTCGCCCTCCTGAAGCACCGCGATGTCCCGCCCGTTGTACGCCGGTCCGGCCAGGGCGTGATCGGTGCCCGGGATCACGCCATCGGCCCACAGGCGATCGAGATCGGCCGCTGCCCGCTGGGCATCCGCGCCATCGCCATACACCAGCACCAGCGCCCCGGCATCGCCGAGCGGTTCTAGGGTGAGGTCGGCCAGCAGCATCAGCTCGTAGGGCCGGCGCAGTTCGCCGTCGCCAGCGAATTCGGCGACCATGGCGGGGCGGGCCGCTGACGCGGTGTCGCTCTCAAGCAGCAGATCGGCCATCTCCTCGGGCGTATAGGAGGCGGTGGCGAACAGCGCCTGCACCACCTCCCCCTGCCCCTCCAGGGCCGCCAGGGCGGCGACCACGGCAGGATGATCGCCCAGCGCCGGTGCGGTCCCGGAGTGCACGTCCAGCATGGCTTCCATCACCGGCCAGGTGCGGGCCGTGGCGATGCGGTCCTCCAGCGGGGCGACGCGGATGGCCACCGGGATGTCCGGCAGCAGCGGGTTGGGCCGGAACACCGTGTTCAGCTCGAAGGCCGCTTCGCCGTCGGCCAGCACCCAGTAGACCGGCCCGGTATCCGGGTCCGCCCGCGCAAAGCCGGCGGCATCCAAGGCCCCACCGGGATCGGCCCCGGCCATTGCCGCGGCATCGAGGATGAAGACGCGGCCTTCTTCCGGCACGCGGCCGAAGCTCAGCAGCCCGGTGAGCGCCGACCACGGCAGGCCCGCCACCTCCCTCAGCCGGTCGTCGGCGAATTCGGTGGCGACGCCGGCGGCGTAGACATTCTGGGGCAGGGTGGCCAGGCGGCCCAACTGATGCGGTGTGGTCGGCACGAAGATGGACAGGTCGCAATAGGTGACCTCGCCGCCCTCCCACAGGTCGATATCGGCTGGCACGCTAGCCAGCAGGTCCGCCAGCCGGCCGGTATCGGTATCGGTGTCGGTGTCGGTGTCGGCATGGGCCGGTGCGGCTGCCGCCAGCACGCCGGCCAGCGCCAGGCCCGCCAGGGTCCGCAGGCCGCGACGCCCCGCCCCGTGATGCTCGATCTCCGCCATCGCTCCCCCTCCCGCCGCCAAGCCCCGGCGGACTCCAACAAGGCCCCGCTAGGGATGGGTCCAGATCACCGGCAGGTCGTTGACGATCAGGAGCTGCCGCAAATACCCAAAGAGGGGATAGGCCCGGTCCTCCACCAGCGGCGACGGCGCCGTCAGCATGGCCACATGCAGGCCGCCCGCCTCCACCACGCCCACCGACCAGCCTTCGGTCATCGGCTGGGACATCGGTGCGCCGTCGCTGAGGCGGGTGTGGGTGGCGAACATCTCGTCCAGCACGGCGGCCGCTTCATCCGCCTGGTCGGCATTGCGGTAGGTGAGCGCGATCACCGCCAGCGGCCGCGGCTCCGCCGCCACCTCGGCGATGGCCATCAGGCTGTAGGGCGGGGGCGTCACCAGGGCGGCCAGCATGCCTTGCGCCTGACGGGCGGCGGCCAAGGGGTCGGCAGCACCGACGATGCTGGACAATGGGTTGGGCGGATCTTCCTGGGTGGCAGTGATCAGTGCCTGGGTCACCTGCCCCTGGGCTTCCAGCGCTTCCGCCAGGGCCGCCACGTCCGCGCGGGCGGCGAAGTTGGGAAGCGCACCCGTCGCCACCGCATCCAGCGTGTCCACCATCGCCCAGAAGCGCACATTGGCGATGGCGTCGTCCAGCAGCAGCACGCGTGAGGAGATGGGCAGCCCGCCGATGAAGGGGTTCTCCGGGTCGTGGGCGGCGAAATCCATGCGGCCGTCCTCAAGCAACCAGTAGACCGGCCCGGCCGCCCTCTGCTCAAGCTGGAAGCCGGAGTCGGTCAGCCGTTCGGCAACCTCGGAAGCCGCCAGCGCCTCCGGCTCCACGCCGTAGAGGAAGCCCCTGCCCGGTGGTTCGCCGTAGGTGACGATGGCGGTGAAGGCCGACCACGGCAGCCCCGCGGCGGCTTCCACAGCGGCAATGTCGAAGCCGGCGTAGCGCAGCGCCTCGATCAGGGGAGACTGGCCAGCCGACGCCCGGCGCAGGTCTGCGGCGTCGGTGAAGTCGAAGGCCGTGAGGTCGAGATAGTCGACCATGGCGCCGTCGGTCACGGGCACCGTGGCCGGCAGGATGGCGAGCATGTCGGCAAGCCCCCCGGCGTGGCCCGGCAGGGCGGCAAATGCCGAAAGGGCGGTG
The DNA here is from genome assembly GCA_020425485.1 of Rhodospirillaceae bacterium. Taxonomy (GTDB): domain Bacteria; phylum Pseudomonadota; class Alphaproteobacteria; order DSM-16000; family Inquilinaceae; genus JACKIH01. The sequence continues at coordinate 958 of JAGQRL010000432.1, read as the reverse complement.
CTGAGCGCCGCGGTGCGGGCAAGCCGAAGGATCGGCATGGCGTCTGGGTTCCCTGGTCAGGCAGCAACAGGCGGCCAGCCTAACATGGGATCCGTGGCAGCCCGGTGGCGGCGCCGTGGCAGTCTCGCCTGGAGCATGATCCGGCCAGACGCGTTCACGTCTGATCGGACCCGTGCTCCGGGCGCAGGCCCCAGACTGTGCCGCCTCAGCCGAGGGCGTCCAGCATATCCTTGGTGACGAGGGTGACGCCGCCGGCGGTGCGGTGGAAGCGCTTGGCGTCGTCTTCCGGGTTCTCGCCGATCACCATGCCTTCGGGGATCTGGCAGCCCACGCCGATCACCGCCTTCTTGATGCGGCAGTGCCGGCCGATGTCGCAGTCCGGCAGGATCACCGCCTGCTGCACATCGCTAAAGCTGTTCACCCGGACATTGTTGAACAGCAGCGACTGGCGCACGACGGAACCGGAGATCACGCAGCCGGCGGACACCACGCTGTCGATGGCCGCCCCGCGCCGCTCCTCGTCGTCGAACACGAACTTGGCCGAGGGCCGCTGCTCCTGCAGCGTCCAGATGGGCCAGTTGTCGTCGTAGAGGTTCAGCTCCGGCGTCACCCGGACGAGATCCAGGTTGGCTTCCCAATAGGCATCGACGGTGCCGACATCGCGCCAGTAGGGCGGCAGGTCGGGGTCGGTGAAGATGGCGCTGCGGCCGAGATCGTGGGCCAGCACCCGCTGCTCGGAAATGATGCGCGGAATGATGTCCTTGCCGAAGTCGTGCATGCTGCCGCCCACTTCCTGGTCGCGGCGCAGCTCGGAAATCAGATAGTCGGCATCGAACAGGTAGATGCCCATGCTGGCATAGGCCTTGTTGGGCCGCCCCGGCACGCCCGGCGGGTCCGCCGGCTTTTCCAGGAACTCGGAGATGGTGCGGTCCTCGTTGACGCCGACCACGCCGAAGGC
>JAGQRL010000431.1 GCA_020425485.1 Rhodospirillaceae bacterium | reverse complement strand
GTGGTCTTGCCGCAGCCCGACGGCCCCAGCAGCGCGAAGAATTCCCGCGGATAGATCTTCAGCGTCAGGTCGTCGACCGCCGCCATCTCGCCGAACAGCTTGGTGACGCCGCGGAACTCCACCAGCGGCTTCGCAGCGGGGTCGTTCCAGGGGGCGAACACCTTGGCCCCGCCGGGGCCGCCGGAGCCCGTGCCGGTGTGCCCGGCGGTGGCGGCCGGGCCGGGGCCTTTGGCCAAGTGAACTGGCGGTTCGGGCATGGGCGGCGGCCCGTTCAGGACGTGCCGGCGGGGAGAGCGGACCGCGGCGGCCGGCACACCGCCGCGGCCGGTCGGTCGGTTACTGGCCGGACTTCACCCGGGTCCACAGCCGGTTCACCAGGCGCTGCACCTGGGGATCATAGGGATCGACCGTGAACAGGTTGGCCAGGGTTTCCGCATTGGGGAAGATCGCCGGGTCGGCAAGGACCTCGGGGTCGACGAATTCCTGCGCCCCCACATTGCCGCTGGCGTAGTTGATGTAGTTGATCGCCTGGGCGTTCACTTCCGGGTCCATCACATAGTTGATGAACGCGCGGGCCGCGTCCGGGTCCGGCGCATCGGCCGGAATGGCGAACATGTCGAACCACATCTGCGCCCCTTCTGAGGGGATGCGGTAGTCGATGGTCAGGCCGTTCTCGGCTTCGGCCGCACGGTCGCGCGCCTGCAGCACATCGCCCGACCAGCCGATGGCCAGGCAGATGTCGCCGTTGGCGAGGGCGGAGATGTATTCCGACGAATGGAACCGGCGGATATAGGGGCGCACGGCTTCCATGGCCGCGGCGGCCGCTTCCAGCTCCTCGGGGTTGGTGGAGTTGGGATCGTAGCCGAGATACACCAGCACGGACGGGAAGATCTCCGTCGGCGCATCCAGCCAGTAGATGCCGCAATCGGCGAACCGCGAGGCGATTTCCGGGTCGAAGACGATCGACCAGGAGTCCACCGGCGCATTCTCCATGCGCTCGTCGAGCAGCTCCTGCACGAAGCCGATCCCGGTGGTGCCCCACATGTAGTTGATGCCGTAGACGTTGCCCGGGTCGTAGCGGCTGACGCGCTCATCGATCTCCGGCCACGCATACTGGGCATTGGGGATCAGCGACCGCTCCATGGGCTGGAACACCCCGGCCTCGATCTGGCGGGCCATGAAGCTGGCCGTGGGCACCACCACGTCGTAGCCGGTGTTGCCGGCGAGCAGCCGCGTTTCCAGGACTTCGTTGGAGTCGAAGACGTCGTAGATGACTTCGATCCCCGTGTCCTCGGTGAACGAGGTGAGGATGTCCTCGTCGATGTAGTCCGACCAGTTGAACACGCGGACGACGTCCTGGGCCGCGGCCGTACCGCCGATAGCGGCAAGGGCGCACGTGCACAGCAACGCTTGCTTGATCATGGGGTTGCTCCTCGACCGATTGTGGAGTGAGCCAAAGATGGATCGGATCACAACAGGTTTGCCCCTTATCAGCAAGCGCCATATGGCCTTTGTCCGCCACGACGTTAACGGCCCGTCGCCGCCGGGCGCTGGCGGAGCGCTCAACCGCGCCGCGGCCCCGCCTCTCTCCCGCCAAAAGCGGCAGGAGTCCGGGAGCACGGCTCGATGAGACGCGACCGCGGCTGGCGGGACATCGTGCTCTAAGATATTGAAATCGCAAGCCTCAATTCGGCCCGGTGGATGGCGCAGTAGGACCATCTGATCGGATCGATAGTCTAGCGGCGGCGCTCCTGCCGGCGCAGCAGCGCCACCAGGGCCACCAGGGCGATGGGATAGATCGCCCAGGGGTGGCCGTGCCAGGCGAACAGGTTGGCCAGCACCAGGGCGGCCGCGGTTATCAGGCCGCGCACCCGCGGCACCGTCAGCCATCCTCGGGCGACCAGGGGGGCCGCCTTCAGCCCCAACAGCGTGGCCAGGACCAGCCCCGGCCAATGCGCCCAGAAACCGCTGCCGGTGCTGAGGTCGACGATCAGCATCACCACCCAGGCGACGCCGAAGACCGTGGCCAGGTGGCCAAGCCGTGACGCCAGGTCCGGCGACGCCGCCTCGTCTGCCCGCAGCAGTCCGGGCACCCGCTCCACGGCACGGAAGATCCGCCGGCCGCGCCCAGAACCGTCCCGGCCGATGCTGTAGACGGGGATGAACTCCTCGTAGTTCTTCGGCCGCCGCTCGCCCAGATAGGTGAAGGCCACCCCCAGCTTGTTGTGGACCTGGTCGTAGACCTGCTGGGACACGAGGATGCCGCCCGGCTCCGCCATGGATTGCAGGCGGGCCGCCAGATTGACGCCTTCGCCGAGCAGATCCTCGCCTTCGACGATGACGTCGCCCAGATGGATGCCGATGCGAAAGCGCAGGCCCTTGCCGGGCGGCCCCGCACCGGTCAGCAGCTCCCGCTGCACCTCGATCGCGCAGCTCACCGCTTCCACCACCGAGGGGAACTCGGCGATCAGCCCGTCGCCGGCGGTGTTGGCGATGCGCCCCTCATGCCGGGTGATGGATTGGGAAAACACGGTGCGGGCGGCCCTCAGGGCCTCCAGCGTGCCCATCTCGTCCACATCCATGGCGTGGCTGTAGCCGAACGCATCCGCGGCGAGGATGGTGGTCAGCTTGCGCTTGACGGTGGACGACATGGCGAAGCCTGGACTGTCGTTTGCCGGCAGCAGGAACGCCACCCGGACCGCTGCGTCAAGGGCCCTCGCCGGCCGCCTCCCGGCCACCCGGCGCGGCTGTCCGGCCTAGGGTTCGATCACCTCGTCCAAGCGGTGGGCGGCCAGGCGGCGGGCGTAGCGCGGCATCACCGCGGTCATCATGGTTTCGCCCTCCGGCGGCCGCTCCACCCCGAACACGGCGCGCGGAAAGTCCAGCGGCTTCTGGATGGCCCAGATGCGGTCATGGGCATCGGGCGGCAGGATTTCCGCCGGGTCGCCCACGGCTACCCAGCCGATGGGCACGGTGGCCCCCGGCGCAACCGCGGTGCGGATATGCACGACGCCGTTGATGCGCACCTCCGCCCCGCGGCCGATGCGCGCCCCGTTGAACACGGCCACGCCGGTGGCGAGGAACGCCTCGTCCTCCACCCGGCAGCCGGTGAGGTAGGCGCGCGGCCCCACCAATACGCGGTCGCCGATGGTGAGCGGCGCACCGCGGACGCCGCGCAGCACGGCGGTATCCATCACCACGCAATCCGCGCCGATGCGAACCGGCCCGCTTTCCGCGGTGACCACGCAGCCGAAGCCGATGGAGGTGTTGGCGCCGATTTCCACATCGCCGCAGACGACGGCATTGGGGGCGATCCGTGCTGTCGGGTGGATGCGCGGCGCCAGGCCCCCATGGGTGATCTTCATGGCAGGCGATCTCCTTGCAGCGGGCCGTCGATCTCCGTGGCGCGCGACCCCGTGGGGCAGTTCGCCCCCCGGCAGGCGCCGTGGTCGCAGAAGCGGCAGGTGGTGCGGGCGTGGGCGCGCGACGTGGTGGCGCCGTAGAGAACCTTGCGCAGCAGCGGCACCAGGGCCGCCCGCTCCGCCAGGTCCAGCGGGCCCAGCAGGGTGGCGACCGCGTGGCGCTGGGCGTCCTGCAG
>JAGQRL010000077.1 GCA_020425485.1 Rhodospirillaceae bacterium | reverse complement strand
CCTGCCGCGACGCCATGGTGATGCCGGTAACGACGGCTTCCTGCCCGATATAGAGGTGGCACAAGCCCCCGATCAGCCCCATCCCGTACAGCTGGCCGGCTTTCTCCTCGAAGCGCCGGATCAGCAGCATGTCCCGATAGTATTTCAGCAGGTCGTCGGTCGACGCCTGGCTTTTCGGCTCCGCCGTGTCGTGGCCGTTCTGCTTGGTCTTGGACGGTGCCACGCTGTGTCCTCCCTGCCCCATGTCCCCATGTGTCGGGTGATCGCCCAAAAACTGGGATCCGCCGGTCTTGACCGCAAGTATAGTGCCAGGACGCTCCGTTGACACCCCCACATTGACCCCACAAGAAACCATGGATTGGCTGATTTGGGGCCGCGGGGGACGGTTCTGTCGAAACGTGGAAGAGTTGGCGGTGAGTTCTACTGCTGAGGGCAACAGCAGCAATCCGAACGCGGAAGACTGCGGCACGACTACTCGCCGCGGTAGAACAGAACCAAATCGTTGGGCCGGGCCAGGTTCAGCATGCGGCGCGCCTGCTGGTCGACCAGATCGCGGTCGCGGTCGCCGTTCACCAGCCCGTCGGCACGGGCTTCCAGGCGCTCCCGCTGCTCGCGCAATTGGGTCAAAGTGGCGTGCGCTTCCGCTACCTGGCCGCGCAGTTCCACCAGCGCAACATAGCCGTGATCGCCATGCACCATGTGATAGGCGAAATACACGACCAGTAGCGCTCCGGCGGCGACCATGCCGAGCGTGCTGACCCCGCGGACCCTGAGAGAAATCCATTTCATTGCGGCTCCACGGAATCAAAACCCAGCGCGCCGGTCAACTCAAATCATACATGCAACACTGCCGATAACGGCTTGAGGTGCAGGCAAGAAAGCGCGAATACCGCCGCGAAGTGCCATCAAGCGTTGACGATCCCCACACCGGGGCGCCATGTTTGTGTCAATCGCTAAGGGTGCAGTCAAAGCCCTGGCACAAGGCGGCGCACCCCCTGCGCCCGCAAGAAAGCCCGGATTCGCCATGACACCCGATACTGAGACCACCGATACTTTGCCCAATCTGTTCCGGTTGGGCCTCAAGGCGTTCATCGTCGATCTCGATGGCGTCGTCACCCATACCGCAGCGGTCCATGCCACTGCCTGGAAGGATCTGTTCGATGCCTTCCTGAAGCAGAAGGCCGAGGCGGAAGGCACGGAATTCGTGCCCTTCGACCTGAAGACCGACTACGAGACCTTTGTGGACGGCAAGCCGCGCTACGACGGCGTGCGCTCGTTCCTGGCCTCGCGCGGCATCGTGCTGCCCGACGGCACACCCGATGATCCGGCCGACGCGCCCACCGTGTGCGGCCTCGGCAATCAGAAGAACCACCGCTTCAACGAAGTGATCGAGCGCGACGGCGTGACCGTGTTCCACACCACGGTCGCCCTGATCGAAGCGATGCGCGCCCGCGGCGTGAAGACCGCGGTGGTGTCGTCTTCGAAGAACTGCCGGCCGATCCTGGAACGGGCGGGGCTGATGTACCTGTTCGAGGTGATGGTCGACGGCATCTATTCCGAACAGAACCACCTGCCGGGCAAGCCCGCCCCGGATACCTACGTGCGCGCCGCCGATCTGCTGGGCGTGCCGGTGGGTGAAGCCGCCATCGTGGAAGATGCCATCGTCGGCGTCGCCTCCGGGCGGGCCGGCGACTTCGGATACGTCATCGGCGTCGATCGCGGCGTCGGCCACCAGGCGCTGCTGGAAGGCGGTGCCGATATCGTCGTCAACGATCTCGGGGAGTTCGGTCTTGACTGAAGGAACAGCCGCCGATAGCCCCGTGCGCCGCCCGGTGCGCGAGCTGCCCTCCGCCCTCGACCGCTACGATTTGCTGGAGGCGCGCCTCAACGGGCGGATCCCCGCGATCTTCCTCGA
>JAGQRL010000430.1 GCA_020425485.1 Rhodospirillaceae bacterium | reverse complement strand
ACACCTTCCTGTCCGCAGTGCTGCTGGCCGCAACCTGTGTCTGGTGGCTCAATTGAGTCCCAACCCTAGGACGACCGACGCATCGCCCGGTACGCCCCACGCAGGGCCGTCTCCACCCGGCTCGGCAGGAAGGGCAGCGTGTAGTGCCGAACGAAGTCGGTGAGCGTCGGGCCGCCCGGCTGGACCATCCGCCTCAGCCGCCGCACGGCGAGGTCCACCAGCGCCGCTATGGCCGGGGATGCATCTTCCCGGTCGCTGCGAAGCTCGGCGATCCGCACGGCCAGGGCGTTCTGGCCGATGGCCAGCGCACAAGCCATGTGAATCAGGACGTGGTCTTCTCCCTCCACCGCGGCGAAGGCTTCGGCCTCGCGGATATAGGTGGCTTCCGCCGCCGTTGGCATGCGGCCAGCCCGCCGCAGCATCGCCTGCCCGCGGATGCCGGACCGCGTCTCCAAATCCGCCAGTGTCTTCGGCGGCACCGGCACGAAGGTCTGGTTCCTCAAGCCGGCCAGCAGGAACCCCCGGTCGAGCAGGAAGCGGTGCGCCTGATCGAAGCGATCCTCGCCCGCGTAGAACGAGCGGTAACCCGGTTCGACCTCGATGATCTTGAGGCTGGCCAGAGTGTCGTCCGCCAGGCTTTGCAGCAGGGTCAGGTCCGTACCCTGGGTATCCAGCTTCAGCCAATCGATGTGGCTGAGCCCGGTCTTCGCCAGGGCTTGGTCGATGGTCGTGGCGGGGACCTCCGCGGTGCCGACGACGTCGAACAGGTCGCTGAAAGCATACTCGGCCAGGACCGCCGGGTCAGGGTGCAGCGTGCTGGAACAGTGGGGATGGCGCGTGAGCTGGAACTGCGCGGTCTGCATGTCCTTCTCGGCGACGACGGCGGACGGCTCGACGATCGCCCGCAGGTAGCTGGCGCCGAGGCGGTCCGACAGGTCACGGGGATCGGGATCGAACGCCAGGCAAGTGGCCGCCGGTGCGAGGTCCCGCCAGCTCCGATGCACGGCACCGGAGGCACCCACGTCCACCAGGATGGGGGAAAGGCGGTGGTCCAGCAGGAACCGATCAAGCTTCATGCCGCCACCTGGCCTCCGTCACTCTGCCGATCTGGTGTAGGCGAAAGCCTAGGACGAATTGCCGGCCAGAGGTAGGGCCGGGAGGCCATCCGGCTGCTGTGGGGGCGCTTTGAGATGGTTGGCCTTGCCCTGGACTGCTATGAAGTCGATCCGTTCGCCTGGTTGGTTCCATTCATATTAGGGAGTTGTGACCGCATGTTCGTGCGAAGCTTGAAAGATGTCGAGGCCGAGGGCCTGTGTATCGACTGGGGCAACGGCACCAGCCACCGCCTGCTGACGGCGAAGGACGCCATGGGCTTCACCGTCTGCCACACGGTGGTGCGGGCCGGTACTGAATGCATGCTGCAGTACCGCAACCACCTGGAAGCCTGCTACTGCATCGGCGGCGAAGGCGAGGTGGAGGACATGGACGGGCGCGTCTGGCCCATCCGCCCCGGCGACATCTACGTGCTCGACCAGAACGACCGCCACTATCTGCGCGGCGGCAAGGACACCGACCTGATCCTGGTCAGCGTGTTCAACCCGGCGCTGGAGGGCACGGAGAAGCACGATTTCAACAACCCCGACGGCTCGGCCTACTGAGCCGGCGGCGTCCTATGCCAGCACCGGCAACTCCGCCGGGGCGCGGGTGGACAGCAGCTCCGGCCCGTCGGCGCGCAGCACGATGTTCTCCTCCGCCACCAGGATGCGGCCGGGGGCGATTTCGATCCCCGGTTCCAGGGTCAGCACCATGCCGTCCCGCAAGGGCGTTGTGTCGCCCGGTTGCAGCGACGGCCATTCGGTGAGCTGGAGGCCGAGCCCGTGGCCCATGCGCCCGCCGCCGGGCACCCCGCCGAGGCGGCGGATCTCCTCGGCCATGGCCCGGTGCAGATCGGCCGCGGCGATGCCGGACCGCGCGGCGGCGAGCCCGGCCTCCACGGCGGCAAAGAGGATCTCATGCCCGCGGCGGGCGTCGTCGTCGGCGTGGCCGATGGCGAAGTTGCGGTCGAAATCGCAGAAATAGCCGTCGCGCACCACGCCGGTGTCGAGCATCAGCACGTCGC
>JAGQRL010000429.1 GCA_020425485.1 Rhodospirillaceae bacterium | reverse complement strand
GGCCTGAGGCTGGACATAGGCCGGCAAGCCTGCGACATCCAGGGCCCAGCAGCGGCCCAGCGCGGGCCGTGCACTCAACAATCTGCGAGGGCGAAGATGACCCGGCCGGTCCGCACCCATACCGAGGTCATGAAGTCCCTGGTGCCGTTCGCCGGGCTGGCGGTGGATATCGGCGCCGGGTCGGGGGCCCTGGCGGCCCGGCTGATGCAGCTTGCCGGCGATGGCGGCTTCACCGTGCTTGCGGTGGAGCCCCAGGCCGATCTGCTGCCGGCGGCGCGCAAGCGCGGGGTGGCCGGGCTGGCGGCACTGGGCGAAGCGCTGCCGCTGGCCGACGGTGCCGTCGACATGGCGATCTATGCCAACAGCCTGCACCATGTGCCGGTGGAAGCCCAGGCGGCCGCACTCGACGAAGCGGTGCGCATCACCAAGCCGGGCGGCCATGTGGTGGTGCGCGAGCCGCTGGCCGAAGGGCCGCGCTTCGAGCTGATGCGCACCATCGAGGACGAAACGGACATCCGGGCTGCCGCCATCGCCCAGCTCGCCCGCCTGCCGGACCGTGCGCCGGTGCGCCTGGAGGTGGAGACGGATTACGAAGCCCCCACCCTGCACAAGGGGTTCGACGATTTCCGCGCCGGCATCATCGCCGTCGATCCCGAACGCGCCCGCGCCGTTGACGCCATCGAGGCGGACCTGCGCGCCGGCTACGCCGCCATTTCCGAAAAGACGGAGAAGGGCGACCGGGTGATGACACCCTCGCGCATCTGGGTGTTCACCCGGCTCGACGGGTAGGGCCGGCCAGCCGCGGCCAAGGCGACGGTGCGGAACGCCGCCCGCGGTGCCGTCTTGCCGTCATGACGGCAAAGCCTGGATAGTTTCATCGAATCAATCGGTTCGGGCTCTGCATGTGGAGCGCGACACGGCCGCGGCGCAATGCTGTTAGGCTGGCGTGGCCATGCCTGCCAGATTCGTGCGCGTCGGCCACGGAGTTGCCACACGCCGAGCGGATTGAAATCGGCGGTGGGCCCCGCGACGCGGTGACCATCAAGACAATGGAGACAGGGAATGATCCACACGGGTCTCTACCGGGGTGTGTGCCTCGGCTCGATCGATCCCATGGGGCGCGGCCGCATCCAGGTGCAGGTGCCGGCCCTGGGCGGCAACAGCACCTTGTGGGCCGAGCGGTGTGCGGCCTTCGGCAACAGCGGCACCGCGGCGGTGGCGGCCGGTGCCGTCGTGTGGGTGGCGTTCGAAGGCGGCGACGTGAACTATCCGGTGGCACTGGGCTTCAAGCCTTAGGGCTTTGCCCGATCAAGCTGCGCCCGGCTACCTGCCGAGCCAGGGCGGCGGCGTTTCGGTCAGCCGTGACAGCGCCACCCGGGTGACCAGCGGCACCAGGCCCAGGCGTGGCGCTTCCCGGTAAACCAGGGCCACATTGTCCGGCTGCAACGCGTAGTCCACCGAGAACACCGGCAAGCCGGCCGCCCGGTAGCGGGCGATCTGGGCCAGCCGTGCGGCGGTGGAATAGTCGTCCTCGTAACGGTCGCGCCGGTCGCCGCCGGCGGGGTCGTCCCAATCGGCGTCGCCCTCCCCGTGGAACCAGGTGTCTTCCACCGCCAGCGCGTCGATCGCCGCCAGATAGCGGGGCGGGTCGGCATCCAGCAGGTAGTGGGCGTTCTGGGCCACCACCAGGAAGTCCGGGTTCACCGCGCGCCCGGCGGCACCGATCTGCTCAATGAAGCCGATCATCGCCGCTTCTGCATTCACGCCGGCCCGCGCTGCCGCTGCGATCACGGCTTCGTCGTCGTAGGCTTCCACCCAGTCCAGATACACACCGTCGAAGCCCAGCCGTGCCAGGTCGGCGACGATGCCGCCCGGCCCCAGCCACAGGGCCTGCCAGGCCGGATCCCAGTAGGCGACCGGGTAGTTGCCCGACCAGCCGTCGGGATCGACCGTGATCAGGAAGGCGGGGCTGCCGGGGCCGCCGGCGGTGGGGGCCACCCAGTCGTCCCGCCAGTAGTCGCGGTAGTCCTCCGCCTCGCCGATATCGATATAGGCCAGCAGCAGGCGCGGGCTGCCATCCGGCCGGGTGGCGAGGGCCGGCACCATGCCGGCGGTGTCGTAGGACCAGCCGCGGAAATTCTGCCCCGGTTCCAGCACCAGCAGGTCGTAGGCGGTGGCGGCCAGGGCTTCCACAGCACCCGGCGCGTCCAGGTCCTGGAGCTGGTACATCCAGGTTTCCACCGAGCTTAGCCGGCTCTGCGCCACAGCAGGGGCGGCCCAAAGCATCAGTGCGGCGATGAGGGCGACGATCCTGGCCATGGCGGACCGCTCCCGGCCGGCTATGGAAAGCCGGCTCAGCCGATGGTGATCAGGTTCATGAAGTTGGCGAGCTTGATGTCGAACCCGGTCACGCCGCCGGCATCGTGGGTCGCCAGCACAACGTCTACCGTGTTGTAAACGTTGAACCATTCGGGGTGGTGGTTCATCTTTTCCGCCATCATCGCCACCCGCGTCATGAAGGCGAAGGCGGTGCTGAAGTCCTGGAACACGAAGGTCTTCACGATGGCGTCGCGGCCTTCGGCGTCTTCCCAGCCTTCCAGGTTGGCCAGCGCCTGGGCGCGCTCTTCGGGGGTCAGCAACTGGGCCATGGGCAGCGGTCCTTACGTCGGGTTCGCAGAGGTGGCGGGTCGGGGCGTCGGCTGATGCGGGCCGGCCGGCGCTACTTGTCCCGCAGCACTTCGATCAGGCTGGAGGTGTCAACGCGGCCGCCGCGCAGGCTCTGCACCTGGGCATAGAACTGGTCGACCAATGCGGCCACCGGCAGCTTGGCGCCGCAGCGCCGCGCTTCGGCAAGGCAGATGCCCAGATCCTTGCGCATCCAGTCCACCGCGAAGCCGAAGTCGAACTTGCCTTCCAGCATGGTCTTGGCACGGTTGTCCATCTGCCAGCTCTGGGCAGCGCCCTTGGAGATCACGTCCACCACCTTGGCGCCGTCCAGCCCCGCCTGTTCGGCGAAATGCAGGCCTTCCGACAGGCCCTGCACCAGCCCGGCGATACAGATCTGGTTGACCATTTTGGTGAGCTGGCCTGAGCCCGCCGGCCCCATCAGCCGCACCGAGCGGCTGTACCACTGCAAGGCGGCCTCGGCCTTGGAGAAATGCTCCAGCGTGCCGCCGCACATCACGGTCAGCGCCCCGTTCTCGGCCCCCGCCTGGCCGCCGGACACCGGTGCGTCGATGAAGCCGGCCTCCTTCTCCACCACGGCCGCCGCCAGCTCGCGCGCCAGATCGGCCGACGCGGTGGTGTGGTCGACCAGGATGGTGTCCTTCGCCAAGCCGGCCAGCGCGCCGGTTTCGCCGTAGACGACCGAGCGCACATCGTCGTCGTTGCCCAGGCACATGAACACCAGGGCCGCTCCCCTGGCGGCGTCCGCCGGCGTTGCCGCGGTGTGCCCGCGGTGGGTTTCCGCCCACGCCGCCGCCTTGCTGGCCGTGCGGTTGTAGACGGTGACGTCGTAGCCGCCCCTGGCCAGATGCCCCGCCATGGGCGCGCCCATCACGCCCAGCCCCAGAAATGCGACCTTCATGGCCATGGTTGTCGTCCGATGCTTGGTGATCCTGGGCCGACCATAGCGCATTTTCTCTTCGGTCTGCACCAGCCCTCACCCCCGCCCGGCCGCCCAAGCCATTGTAAAATATAGGGTGGCCGGGTGGGGGTGCGGGCTGGAACCGCTTGGCGGTGAAGACCGCCCTAAACAGCCGTGGCGTGGAGCTGTTCGGTCGGTGCCAGGTAAGTGTCGAACACCGCGGCGACGCTGCG
>JAGQRL010000428.1 GCA_020425485.1 Rhodospirillaceae bacterium | reverse complement strand
GCAGGCTTCGTAGCTGTCGGCTTTGAACAACAGCGGTGTCATGTCTGTCCTCGTCGGATCACCGGGATCGGACGTCCGGCCGGGGCTGGGCCCGGTCCGCAAGGTGGGGCCGGCAGGGCTCCCGGCCGAACGGCGCACTGGCCGCCCGGCCGGGAATGTCTGCCGACCGATCGCGTCAGGCCGGAAGCGGCTCGCGCCGGCCGAACTTGATCTGGTAGGCGGCCACCGCCGCTGCCAGGGCGACGCCGATGGCGTCCGTCAAGATGCCGCCGGCGATCATCAGCAGCGCGGCCACCAGCATGGCGGCGCGGAACAGGATGTTGACCCGCCCCATGAACCAGCCCTGCACGGCCGCCGACATGAAGTAGACGCCCACCGTGCCGGTGATGAGCACCTGAACGATGTGGTACCACTCGCCCACCATCAGGATCTCGCGGCTGTAGAAGAACATGAACGGCACGATGTAGGCCGCCAGTCCCAGCTTGAACGAGGTGACCGACGTGCTCATCGGGTTGGACCCGGCGATCGCCGCCCCGGCATAGGCGGCCAGCGCCACCGGTGGCGTGATCGCGGAGATCACCGCGAAGTAGAACACGAAGAAGTGGGCCACCAGCATGGCGATGACCTCGCCCTCCGCCTCGCCGTAGTACTCCGTGAAGCCGGGCAGGATGATGCGCACCAGGCCCGGCGCCACCACCGATGCCGCCACCGCGTAGGCCGCGGTGGTGGGCATGCCCATGCCCAGGAGCATGGCGATGAACATGGCGAAGAACAGGGCGAGCAGCTCGCTCTGGTCGGCGACGCTGAGCAGCAGGCTGGAGAACTTCGCACCGATGCCCGTCAGGCTGATGACGCCGACGATGATGCCCGCGGCGGCACACACCGCGATCATCTGGATCGACATCTTTGCGGCCAGGTCGAGCGCGTCGGTCAGGCGCCGCCAGCCCATGGCGGTGGGCGGCAGCTCGCGGTCCAGCACCAGCCGGTCGCTAAGCTCCCGGTTGACCCCGAAGGCGCGGGCGATCCACCGCAGGAAGGATCCCTCGTAGATGAAGAGGCCGAGGCATTTCAGATAGTCCCCGATCGGGAACATCTGGGGCAGGCGCAGGCACACCGCCAGCGATACCGCGACCACGACGACGGCAAGGATGATCAAGCCCGTGGTGGTGGCGGTGAACGACTCGAGGTCGAAATTGCTGGCGAATTCCGGGAACACCTCCTGCGACTGGCAGACGAGGGCGATCAGCCCGACTGCGCAGATCGCCAGGATCTGCACGGCGAACAGCCGGAACGCCCGCGGCGTCAGCCAGCTCACCACCACCGCAGCGATCATCGACAAGGTGCCGGCACGGATCACCGAATAGCCGAAGAACAGCGTGGTGATCAGGATGACCACCGGGATGAACAGGTAGATCTGCTTGGCCAGCCGGCGCAGCACCGGCAGCTCATCGGCACGCATGCCGCGCATGCCCATCTTCAGCGCCTCGAAGTCGACCATGAAGTAGACCGAGACGAAGTAGAGCACCGCCGGGATGATCGCGCAGATCACCAGCTCGGTGTAGGGAATGCCGGTGATCTCCGCCATGATGAAGGCGCCGGCACCCATGATCGGCGGCATGATCTGCCCGCCGGTCGACGCCGCGGCTTCCACCGAGGCGGCCATCTTCGGCCGGTAGCCCACGCGCTTCATCAAGGGGATGGTCAGGCTGCCGGTGGCCACCACGTTGCCGGCACTGGTGCCGTTGATCATGCCCATCAGGGCACTGGCGAACACCGCCACCTTGGCCGGCCCGCCGCGCGCCCGCCCGGCGGCGGCGAAGGCGAAGTTGACGAAGTAGTCCCCCACCTTGGACGCCTGCAGGAAGGCCGCGAAGGTGATGAACAGGATGATGTAGGTGGACGACACCGCGATCGGCGGGCCGAGGATGCCGGCATCGGAGAACAGGAAGGCGAACACGCGGTCCGGCGTGCGCTCGCGCGCGGCCAGGATGCCGGGCAGATAGGGGGCGGCGAACACGTAGGCCACGAAGATCGAGGAGATGATCACCAGCGCCAGACCGGCCACCCGCCGCGTCAGCTCCAGGATCAGGAAGACGATCGTCAGGCCGGCCCAGAAGTCCGCATTGCTGGGGAACACGTTGAAGCGGTTCTGGTAGATCGGCTGGTCGTACAGCGCGAGGATGAAGTAGGCGCCCACCGACAGCGACACCGCGGCCAGCACCACATCGGCCCAATGGATGCCGCGGCCGCAGTCCTTCCACGCCCAGGACGCGCCGATGCCGACCACCGTGGCGACGCAGCAGGCGAAGCCGAAATGCGACAGCGCGGAGCCGATGCCGATGATGCCGCTGACATCGATGTTGCCGAAGGCCCAGTCGGGCACCTCCGGTTCGGTGATGCGCAGCACCACCGACATCACCGCGATGGCCAGCGCCCAGATGGCGGCGAACCCGCCGACCACGCCGGCGAGAACCTGAAGGATCCCCGCGGGCTTGGTGATGCGGCCTTCCTCAAGCGTCCACGCGGAGATCAGCAGGAACCCGAGCACCAGGCCGCCGGCGATGTGGCTGATTCGGAACGCCCACGTCTCGATGCCGAGAACGTTCAGATTGAGAATGTGATATGCGACAAAGATGGCGCCGAACCAGTACAGCGCCCACTTCTGCCAGCCCTGTAACAATCTTTGATTGCCAGCGGGCGGCTCGTCATCGACGCCTTGTGCGATAACACGATCTGACTGGCCAGACTCGAAAGTGGCACTCATTGACGTTCCCCCGCAGATGTACGTCGTTTTTTTCTCACTCTAGATGTGAGATGGGCCGCCTGACCAGCGGCGCGTGGGCCTGTGGAGCAGGAATCTTTCGGGCCCGGTTCCGGGCTCCATTCCAGGCTCGATGGCTCCGGCAGCCCTGGCGTCAGGCGGCGTTGCGCCGGCTCGCCCACGGCCGCATCGCCGAGTAGGCAGCCGGCGCCGCCATCAGCTCCGCCCCGCGTGAAATCGTTTCAGCATTCCTGCGGCGGTTCCGGTTGCCAGCCCGCGGGGGGCGGGGACGGCCGGCCCGGATGCGCCGCCGCAACCCCGCTTCACCCCGCCGTCCGGCACTAGTTCGGAAGCGACGTAAGAGTTGCAGGCGCCTGGACGACTGTTCACATAGGTGGTACTTTCCGGCCGTCGCCAGGGTCGCGGCGTGCTGGCGGTTCTGCAAGTGCGCCGGGCGGTGCCGTTGTCCAATGGCGGGCAGCGGTTTCGGCCCATTGTCCGTAAGCTCGCGATGTTTTGTGGCCGGTGGTCCTGGCTGCGGACGTCACCATGTCCTTGGGGCGCCGTCGGGACGGTCCGGCGGTTCGCCGGTCGCAACTTGCTCTCGACAACAGGGGTGCCTCGATGATTGCCACGGCCGATGCCTACAAGCTTGCCCAGGCCCTGCAGGGCACGCTGGCCCTCGTTCTGGCTGGGGGGCGCGGCACCCGCCTGGTCAACTTGACCGACCACGAGGCGAAGCCGGCAGTGCCGTTCGGCGGCAAGTTTCGGATCGTCGACTTCCCGCTGTCCAACTGCGTCAATTCCGGCATCCGGCGGATCAGCGTGCTCACCCAGTACAAGGCCCACACGCTGCTGCACCATGTGCAGCGCGGCTGGGGCTTCCTGCCGGGCACGCTCAACGAATTCGTGGAGCTGTGGCCGGCCCAGCAGCAGACGGCGGCGGAAAGCTGGTATCGCGGCACCGCCGACGCGGTGTTCCAGAACCTGCAGATCATCGAAGCGCACGCGCCGCGCTACATCCTCGTGCTCGCCGGTGACCACGTCTACAAGCAGGACTACGGCCAGATGCTGAGCGACCACCTGGAATCGGGGGTCAAGGCCACGGTGGCGTGCGTGGAGGTGCCGCGCGAACAGGCCACCGCCTTCGGCGTGGTCGGCGTCAACG
>JAGQRL010000427.1 GCA_020425485.1 Rhodospirillaceae bacterium | reverse complement strand
TCGGCCATGGTGTCGTAGCAGGCCCCTGCGGTGACGAAGGCAACGATGGTGTGGGTGGGCGCACCCGCCGTGCCGCGCCACACCAGCACCGGCGGATCGAGGAAATCCATCGCCCGGTCCCGGCCGGTCAGCGACAGGGTGGTGGACATCACCATGGAGGACAGCTCGGCGGTCGGCCCGTCGATGCGGAGCATCCAGCCGGGCTCGTTGCCCGTGCACTCAAGCTGCTGGGGAAAGCTGGGGGATTGGGCGGCGGTGGGGCCGGCCGCCAGGCTTGCCGCCAGCCCGGCCAGGGCGGTGGTGACCACCAGGATCGGTGCGCGCATCGGAGGTCCCCTCTTCACTGTCAGGCCGGGCGAACGCTGCCAGGCAAATGCGGCACTGCCATGGATGCGGCCGCCCACAGGGCCGCGGCGGCATCGAGGATGCTGACCACCGGCCGGCCGGTGGCCTGCCCCAGTGCCGCCGCGTAGGGCGGCAGGTTGGTGCATTCCAGCACGATGGCCCCGAGATCGGGGCGGCGCGCCACCAGGGCCTTGCCGTGGCGGACGACGGCGGCTTCCAGGGCCGCGGTGTCGATGTGGCGGCTCTGGTGGGCCTTGTCGGTCAGGATCAGCTCGCGGAAGGCGGGCGCGTCCTGCATGCCTTCGACCACCGCATCGGCGGGATCGATCCCGGCGGCGGCCAGGGCCGCCCGGTCCAGCGCCCCGGCATCGGCCACCAGCACGCCCACCGGGCGGCCGCCGCAGGCGCGCAGCATCAAGGGCGCCAACATGAGGGCCGAGGAGATCACCGGCACCGCCACGGCCGCCGCCAGCCGGTCTTGCACGTGGACGAGGAAGCCGCAGGTGGTCACCAGGCCCACCGCCCCTTCCGCCGCCAGGGCCACGGCCGCGGCCACGAAGGCATCGGCCAGCGCCGGGGCCGGCCCGCCGGGGCGCACCACTTGGGGAACCTCGCCGCCCGCCACGGTGCGGATGCGCACGGGGAAGGGGTAGGAGGCCGGGTTGCCGCCATCGCCAAGGATGCGGGGAAACGCCGTGTCCAGCGCCAGCACGCCGAGGAACGGGGCCTCTGCCGGCCCGGCTGCGGGGCTTGCGGGCCGCGGTGCGGGCGGCATTCCGGTCTGCTGATCCTTTGACAAATCACACCGTGCGATGTCTGATCGGGCCATGGTCTGTGCCGGCGGCAACGCTGGTTTGCACGGACTTTCCCTCCCCGGGGTTCGCCGCGCCGCCAGGGCCGGCGGGCACAGCAACCGGAAAGCATAAACACAAGAGCTAAGGAGAGCAGGGACGATGCATCTTCGGCAAGGAGTCGCCGTCGCGGCGATGGGAGTGTTCGCCACCGCCGCCGGCCAGGCATCGGCGCAGGAACACTGGGATATGGCCTTGGCCTATTCCGCCACCAACTACCATTCGGAAATCGCTGCGGATTTCGCCGCGGAGGTGACCGAGGCGTCGGGCGGCGCGCTGGAAGTCGTCACCCATCCCGGCGGCTCGCTGTTCCCCGGCGACGAGATCTACAGCGCCGTGCGCCGCGACCTGGTGCCGATCGGCGAGCGCCTGATTTCCGCGCTGTCCAACGAGGACCCGTTCTTCGGCCTGGATTCCGTGCCGTTCCTGGCCTCGTCCTTTGCCGATGCGCGGCGGCTCTACGACGTCTCGCGCGATGCGCTGGTGGACCGGCTGGCCGAAGACGGGCTGCACTTCCTCTATTCCTGCCCGTGGCCGCCCCAGGGCTTCTATTCCCGCGTCGCGGCGGACAGCCCGGAAGCGCTGCAGGGCCTGGCCTTCCGCGCCTACAACGCCACCACCTCGCGGTTCGCCGAACTGCTGGGCATGCAGCCCACCACCATCGAGGCGGCCGAGCTGAGCCAGGCTTTCGCCACCGGCGTGGCCGACGCCATGATCTCCTCGGGCGCCACCGGCTATGACCGGGCGCTGTGGGAGCACGTGGACTACTACTACGACGTCAAGGCGTGGCTGCCGCGCAACATGGTGTTCGTCAACGGCGAGGTCTGGGACGGCCTGTCTGCGGAGCTGCAGGACGTCATCAACACCGCCGCGGCGAACGCCGAAGAGACGTGCTGGGCGCGCGCCGAAGAGCTGGATAGCTGGTACGTCGAGCAGTTCGTCGAGCACGGCATGACCGTCGGCACGCTGAACGACGAGATGCAGGCGGTGTTCGAGGATGTCGGCGCCACCCTGCGCGACGAGTGGCTGGAAACCGCCGGCGAGCGGGGCCAGGCCGCCATCGACGCCTATCTGGCCGAGTAGCCGGCCGGACCACGGCAGCGGAACAGGGGGCGGTGCTGGCCGCAGCGCCGCCCCCACCCCGCCGCCGGCCAGACGTGCGGTGCGCTCCTTCCTTCTTCCAGCCGGCCGCGGCACCGGTCCCCCCTCTGGCACGACGGTGGATGCCCCCATGAGCTTCCGCCCATGAGCACTGGCCCATGAGGTCCCGCTTCTTCGGCCGCCTCGGCGCCGTCCTCGACGCCATCTACCTGGCCGGCGCCTGGCTGGCCGGGGCACTGCTGATCGGCCTGTTGAGCCTGGTGCTCTACAACGTGCTGTCGCGGATTTTCGCCTTCCATGCCGGGGGCGCCACCGATGTGGCCGGCTATTTCATGGCCACCTCCACCTTCCTGGCGCTCGCCTACACCTTCCGCAGCCACGGCCATATCCGGGTGTCGCTGCTGGTGCAGCGGGCCACCGGCGCGGCGCGGCGCGGCGTGGAGCTGTGGTGCCTCGGCGCCATGTCGGCGATCTCCGCCTATCTGGCCTTCTACATGGCGCGGCTGGCCTACACCTCCTGGCAGTTCGGCGAGCGCAGCCAGGGCGTGGATGCCACATTCCTGTGGATCCCCCAGCTTCCCGTGGCGGTGGGCTCGGCCATCTTCGCCGTGGCGGTGCTGCACACCTTCCTGGAATACGCCGTCAACACCGACCGGCCGGCCTTCGAAGCACCCCCCAGCGTGGGGAGCGACCCGACGTGACCGAGACCTACGCCATCATCATCTTCCTGGCGGCCCTGTTCTTCTTCCTGGGCTCGGGCGTCTGGGTCGGCGCCTCGCTGCTGTTCACCGCCGTGGTCGGGGTGTTCCTGTTCACCAGCCGGCCGATCGGCGATTCCATGGCGACGATCGTGTGGAGCGGCCAGTCGTCGTGGACGCTGACGGCCCTGCCCCTGTTCATCTGGATGGGGGAAATCCTCTACCGCACGCGATTATCGGAAACCCTGTTTCGCGGCTTGGCACCCCTGTTGCGCCCGCTGCCCGGCGGCCTGCTGCACGTGAACATCGGCGCGTCGGCCATCTTCGCCGCCATCTCAGGATCCTCGGCGGCCACCGTGGCGACGGTGGGCAAGATGTCGATCCCCGAGCTGCGCAAGCGCCAGTTCCCCGAACGCAAGATCATCGGCACGCTGGCCGGTGCGGGCACGCTGGGCCTGCTGATCCCGCCGTCGATCTCCATGATCATCTACGGCGTCACGGTGAACGAATCGATCGCCCGGCTGTTCATGGCGGCGACCCTGCCGGGCCTCTGCCTGGCCGTGTGCTTCATGGCCTATGTCGCGGTGTGGGGCCTGCTCAACCGCGGCGTCGGCACGCGGGAAACCGCCGACGACGCCGTCAATGTCTGGCGCGCGCTGTTGGACCTGGTGCCGGTGCTGACGCTGATCGCCGCGGTGATCGGCTCCATCTACACCGGCGTGGCGACGGCGACGGAGGCGGCGGCCCTGGGCGTGCTCGGCTCGCTCGTCCTCTCGGCTGCCCAGCGCAGCCTCACCCTGTCGAGCTTCCGGGAGTCGGTGCTGGGCTCGGTGCGCACCACGGCGATGATCATGTTCATCCTGATGGGCTCCACCTTCCTGTCGCTGGCCATGGGCTTCACCGGCATTCCGCGGGCGCTGGCCGAAGGCATCGGTGCTTGGAACCTGTCGCCGCTGGCGCTGATCGCCATGCTCACGGTGTTCTACATCCTGCTCGGCTGCTTCCTCGACGGCATCTCGTCGATCGTGCTGACCATGGCGGTGATCGAGCCGCTGGTGCGCGCCGCTGGGTTCGACATGCTGTGGTTCGGCGTCTACCTGATGATCGTGGTGGAGATGGCGCAGATCACGCCGCCCATCGGCTTCAACCTGTTCGTGCTGCAGGGGATGACGGGGCGCGACATCGGCTTCATCGCCGCCTCGGCCTTCCCCATGTTCCTCATCATGTGCGCCTTCATCGTGCTGCTGGTGCTGTTCCCCGGCATGGCCACCTGGCTGCCCGGCGCGCTGAACTGAGGGCGAGCCCTCAACTCCGCAAATAGCGCCCAGGCGCGAAGGGGGCGAGCACCGGCGGGGCGGCCCCGGTCATCATCGCCTCGGCCAGCAGGCGGCCGGTCACCGGCCCGGTGGTGAAGCCGATATGGCCGTGGCCGAAGGCGCACCACAGCCCCGGCCGGCCGGGCACCGGGCCGATCATCGGCCGCCCATCGGGCAGCGCCGGCCGTGCGCCGCGCCACGGCGGGGCCACCGGCCGGTCGAACGCGAAGGCCGTGCGTGCCGCCGCCTCCACCGCCTTCAACTGGCGATCGGTGGAGGGCGCATCGACCGCCGCCAGCTCCATGCCGGTGGACACCTGCACGCCCATTTCCATGCAGGTCATCACATAGTTGCCCTCCACATCGTGGACCGGGCGGGTGAGGCGCTGGTTGCCGTCGAAGCCGAAGCGGCGGTGGTAGCCGCGTTCGGCAGCCAGCGGCACGCGCACGCCGAGATGGGCAAGCACCGCACCGGACCAGGCGCCGGCCGCCACCACCACCCGGTCGGCGGCGATGTCCCCGGCACGGTCGGTGTGCAGCGTGTAGCCCTCCGCCCCGGCCGACAGCCCCTGCACCCGCGCGGTGACGAGGCCGGCCCCGGCATCGCACACCAGGTCGGCATAGGCGCGGGTCACCGCCCCCGGATCGTCCACCGAGGCGCTGTCGGTCACCAGCACGCCGTGGCGGAAGATGGCCGACAGGTGCGGTTCCAGCTCGCGCAGGCCGGCTGAGCCGTAGACGGTGTGGGCGATGCCGAAGCGTTCCAACAGCGCCCGCTCGCCGGCATTGCGGCGGAAGGACGCATCGGTGCGGAACGCCTTCAGATAGCCGGTGCGGCGCAGGCGGTGGCCGCAGCGGGCCAGCGCCATCAGCTCCTCATGGGCACCCAGCGCATCGCCCAGCAGGCCGTTGAGGTCCGCTGCGGTAGCGGCCGCACGGCCCGGCGTGGCGCCGGCCAGGAAGCGCGCGAGCCACGGGGCGAGCCGGGGCAGCGCCTTGATGTCGTAGCGCACCGCACTGCTGCGGTTGAGCGCGTAGGCGGGCAGGGAGCGCCAGATTTCCGGCGCGTTGGGCGGCATCACCGAGCCGCGGCTGATCACCCCGGCATTGCCGAAGGAAGCCTCGCGGCCGGGCGGCGACGGGTCGACCAGCACCACGTCCTGGCCGCGGCGAATCAGATGGGCGGCGAGGGACACGCCGAGGATGCCGGCACCGACGATATGGACTGGCGGCACGGCGCTTCGCCTCCTTCCCGTGGCGGCCCAACCCGTTGATGGGCGGGCGATCGGCCGCTTCCGGCTGTGTCACGAATGCGCACACCCATTCAAGCCCCTTGCATCGACTGTAACGAATTCGTCACATTTCTTGTGAAGGCTGAAACGACGTGCCGAACAGGAATTGCCGACGGGGTAAGCGACGAAGCGCAAACAAAGGGGGTGACCAGGTTGGATTGGAAACGCTGTCTGACGGGTGTTGGTGTGGCCTTGTGCCTCTCTTCCCACGCAAACGCGGTCGGCACGGCCGACCTGGACCTCGACAGCGCGCCAAACCGAGATCCCCTGTGCCGGGCGAATTGCGCCTGGCAAACCCAGGTCGGGGCCGACCGCAACGAGCGGCTGGCCGCCTCCATCATCCTTGACGACGGCACCATCGTCGTCACCGGCTCCACCGAAAGCACCCGCTTCACCGGCACCGCCGGCTGGGCCTTCCAGCTCAGCGACAGCGGCCATCTGGAATGGCAGCGCGTGGTCGCAGCACCCGGCTCCATTGTGCTGGAAGGGCTGGCCCAGCGCCGCGACGGCACCCTGGTGATGGTCGGCCGCGCCTTCATCCGCGAGGACAGCCACGGCGGCCAGACCGACGTGCTGGTGGTGGAGATGGACCGCAGCGGCGATGTGCTGAACCGCTGGGTGGTGAGCGCCGGCGGCCAGCAGGGAGCGGCGGCGGTGGCCATGCTGGAGGACGGCTCGCTGGTGCTGGCGGGCTATGCCGAACGGCCGGAAGGCAACCGCGCCGCCCGCATCACCCTGATCGGCCCCGACCGGCAGATCGCCTGGGAACAGGTGGTGGACGCCGAATACGGGGCGACGGCCCTGGACGCGGCGGTGGTGGGCGACCGCATCGCCGTGGTCGGCTCCGCCCGCGGTGCCGACCGCGAAGCCTATGCCTGGCTGCGCACCTTCGACCGCGACGGCTTCGTGCTGTCCGACAGCGTGCTGGCGCGCGGCCGCCGGGCCTCTGCCACTGCCGTGGCGGTGACCGGCCACGACACCCTGGTGGTGGGTGGGCTGGAGCAGAGCGACGCGCGGCTCAGCGGCTTCGTTGCCGAACTCGGGCTCGACGGCCAGCCGCTGTGGTCGCGCCGGGTCACGTCGCCCGATGGCGGCGATGCCCGCATCGAGGACGTGGCGGTGGCCCGCGACGGCAGCCTGCTGGCGGCCGGCGAGCTGGCCGGCGACGGCGTGGTGCTGCGCTTCGCCGATGGCGAGGTGGCGTGGGAAAGCCGCTACGGCACCGCCACCGGGCGCGATTCCATCACCAGCGTGGCAGAACTGGCCAACGGCGACATCGTCGCCACCGGCTGGATCACCAATGCGCGGGACGGCGACCGCAACACCGA